>JAHDGY010000085.1 GCA_020631555.1 Flavobacteriales bacterium
AAATGGAACGGGACATACTAAAAAAGGCCGTGAGCATTTTCTCCGTGAGCGACAGAAAATTTACAGGTTTATGAATACCTATCGATTAGAATTTCCAGTTGGGAAAATGTGTAAAGTATGTAAGCATCCGGTGTAGTACGTATTGATTTTGGTTTTTTTACTTCTGAATTTTGTGTGTCTGAAAAGGAGCGACTAAGTAAACTGAAGGTAGACCTTAAGGATTACTCAAATGGAGTTTATTACGTTCAAATTTCTGGTAATAGTAAATCGACTACTTCGAAGTTTATCGTTGCGAAATAGCTACCATTCGAGGCGGTAGAATTCTATAGTGTCCAAATCTATAAGGTGCACTTCTGGATAATAGAACTTGAAAATATCGGTATAACCGTATCCCAGTTCTGCCATTTCCATTGCGCCTTCTTGACAAAGACCAACACCATGTCCAAATCCTTTGCCCTTAAGGACCACACCACCACCAATTTCTTGAACGGAGAAAAAAGATGATTTTAGTTTCCAATCTGCTCGTATTTTCTTCAGTGGCAACGGATAACCAGCATTTGTGTAATTCAACCGTCTAATTTTCTGGTCGTAGTCAATTGGAAAATCGGCCAACGGAGCTGCAGGTCTAAATCGATCCGGAACATTTTTGCGCAGGTACCTAATCCATTCTCGTTTATTTATAATCTTCTGCCAATTTGAGTTAATTCCGTGAGAACAAAACGGGTCACGAACGCTTCTTAAATAGTTCAACGGCTGGGACCATACGTCTTCAGAATTGCATGTTTGCCCGCCACAATTGGAGTGAAAAACTGCTGACACCAGTTGAATATCGCCATCCACAAGAACCATTTTTTTCGTTTCGGCAACAGCTAGGGTTATATTCGAATCCTTTTCCGAAAGCCCGTGGTATACTTGGCAATCTACTTGATCGCAGATATCAACCCCCTTGTGTTTTCTCTTATGACTCAACGCATAAGTTCGACTTATTATCGCTTGAACTTTGTAATATTCTAGATGCCTTCCAATTCCAGATTCAGCTTCCACAACACCTGCGATATAACTGTCCAGCTTAACATCGTTGACCACAGTAAGGTTTCCTCCAGTATTCCAAATTCGAACTCCACCACAAAATTTTCTTAAATTAGATTTAAAATCATTTGTTCCTAAACGAAAAATACATGAATCCTCTAATCTTCTAAAGGAAACTGTATCGTAAAGCCCAATCTTGTTTCCGTTCAATTGAAATCGTACTTTACCGTTATCTACTTGAAACTTGGATATGCATTTTGCCTGTATGGTATCCAAAACACAACTGTCTATATTGACTTCAAATAATCCTGAAACATTTTCTACAACAAGTTGCTGAACGCTTTTTCCATAGTACAATCCAACCCTTAAATCAGAATGCTGGGCATAGATTACATTTGTAACCAAGGACAATACGAGGAAAAATACTTTCATCAACTTCGTGAACTAACGGTCTAATTTATTGGTTTGAAGTTCTTCAATTTAAAGCTCTTCCAATAGTTTTCAACATAGCATTGGCAGCTTTTGCCGACGCACCATACCTTCCTAATTGATTGATTAAATCATCGTAATCTTGTAGCATTTTTTTGCGTCCATCTCCGTCCAAGATTTTCGTTAGTTCATCTGACACTTCGGCAACATTAAAATCAAATTGAATCAATTCCTTAACAGCTTCTCGATCCAGAACCAGATTTACTAAAGAGATATACTTAACCTTGATCAATAACCTTGCTATATAATAAGATATTGTATTTGCTTTATAACAAACAACTTCTGGAACTCGAAACAAGGCCGTTTCCAAAGTGGCAGTACCCGAAGTGACCACAGCAGCATGAGAAGTTCGAAGTAGATTATATGTATCGTTCTGGACAATCTTAACATCCGAATTGCCAAATTGCTTGCGGTAATAATCAAGAGACTGACCTGGTGCACCAGCCACCACAAATTGATAATCAGGAAATCTTTCAGGCAATTGCAACATAACTTTAAGCATTGTAGAAATCTCCTGCTTTCTACTTCCCGGTAAAAGTGCAATTATAGGTTTTTCACTTAAATTATTTTGCTTTCGCCAAACTTCCGAACTCTGGTTGTTCTCATTCCAACTGTGAATAGCGTCCAGTATCGGATGTCCTACATAATCAACCTCGTAATCGAACTTTGCGTAAAACGGTTTTTCAAACGGAAGGATAACGCACATCCGATCTACGTAGGCTTTAATTTGCTTAATACGCGATTCTTTCCAAGCCCAAATGGTAGGCGAAATATAATATAGTACCTGTACACCCTGATCGTGAACAAACTTGGCCATTCGCAAATTAAACCCTGGATAATCAATTAAAATCACAGCGTCTGGGTTCCAGTCCAGAATATCGGCTTTACAGAGCTTGAAATTCTTTAATATCGTTCGAATATTGGCAAGCACCTGCACAAAGCCCATAAATGCCAATTCTTTATAATGTTTACGCACTTCAGCACCTTGGGCTTCCATTAGACCGCCTCCCCAACAACGCACTTGTAAATTTGGCTCGCGCAGGCGCAATTCCTTCAACAAATTAGCCCCGTGCATATCTCCGGAAGCCTCACCAGCTATAATGTATAGTTTCATGATTCTAATCTACCAACAGGATGTAAATCAAAAATACGACTGTCGTAACGATAAGCCCCTTGGAAATTTCATTCCATTTGAGCTGAAAAAAGAAGAGGTAAAAAAACAGGAGGTTGCCCAGTAAACAAAATGACATAATTTCCGATCCATTATTACCATAATAGTAAATCATATTCCAGTAGCCATCAAGCGAACATTCTCCGCACTTTACCGGCCATGAAATCAGAAACCCTATCAGAGATGCTACAATACCAACCACTACTCCGTATAATGGTCTATCCCATTTACGTTTTAGATTTCCCAATTGCATAAACTATCTAAAAAATTATAGTCAGTTAAATCGAATTTTTGCGGCACCACCGAAGCATAACCGTTGTGCAGCGCCCAAAGATCTGAGTCAGTTCCGGTGTCCGCACTTTCGAATTGTCCAGTAAGCCAGTGATATTCCCGGCCGAAAGGATTTTGCCTTTTTTCTAATTTATCATCCCAAACGGCCTTGGCCTGACGACAAATCTTTATTCCCTTTAAACCTTCCGGATCAACTTTTGGAACATTCACATTTAAGCAAACTCCATTGGGCAAGCCTTGTTGCAATATCTGATCAATTATTTTTGCGGCAACCGATTTGGCAGCCTTAAAATCTGCGTCAAAACTAAAATCCATTAATGAAAACCCAACAGACGGAATATTTGCAATGGCTCCTTCTATAGCAGCTCCCATAGTTCCCGAATACAGCACATTTGTAGCACTATTCTCTCCATGATTTATTCCAGAAACTAGCAGATCAGCTTTTCTGTTTCCCAAAATATGTTTAGCCACTTTTACACAGTCAACCGGCGTACCAGAACAAGCGTAAGCTAAATGCTCTGCATGCATCTCAGATTCTTTGAATGTAAGCGGTACGTTTACAGTAACAGCATGCCCCATTCCGGACTGAGCGGAACTTGGAGCGACCACCAACAATTCACCAAATTGAGCTGCAACTTGCACTAGGTTCTTTATTCCCGGTGCATCAATCCCATCATCATTGGTAACTACTATAAGAGGTTTGGCCATAGTGTTGTTCTAAGCGAATACAAAAGTAAAATAACCACGGTCATAGACTGTTTTTTCTTGATGTGTCCAAACTTTAGTTTTTCAAGATACTTGCCGTGTTCAACTGTTTTTATCTTAGAAAAAGGCCGGATACTTTATGTTTTCCAACTAAAATTCGATCAGCATTCCTAAAGCTGGAAGCAATCTTCCAGAAGAATTTTTAACTTCTTTTACCAGATACCGACTTGCGTCATTAGGATCCGTAAGAGGAGTACCATTCTTGTCCCGAACAACATTCAGATATGGAGCCTGCTCGTTTTGAAAATTGTAAACGTTTTGAATATCTAAATACAAACTCAGCGACCAATTCTTAAAAAAGAATCTCTTGTCAACTCGCAAATCGAGCTGATGAAATGGTTTCAAACGTCCGGAGTTGATTCGATCGTAATCGGGAACTGCTTCGCCTTCAATATCCCAATATTGCTTTTGACTGGATAGCTCTATATCGTATGGCGTATAAGGAGAACCACCAGAATACACCCAACGAACTCCCAACTCCCAATTTCGTTTAAATTTCTTTCCTCCGGTCAATGAAACTATGTTCCGACTATCCCAAGAAGAAGGCACATACTCATCATTTTTGTCCTTAAACTGACTATGAACGTAGGTATAAGCAAGAATGGCATAAAGTCCTTTCCAAAGTTTTTGTTGAGCCAAGAACTCAACCCCGTAGCTTCTTCCCTCAGAAATTGATTGGGCCTCTCCTATTCCAATCACTCCAAATCCAGCACCGAGATTGGCTAAAGAAATAGAATCTCGGAGTAAAAACGGGTAGTTACCGTACTGCTTATGAAATCCTTCAATGCTAATTTTCAAACTATTCTCTGTTTTAAAGGCAATCCCCATTACATAATGATTCGCCACCATATATTTTAAGCCCTGCTCTTGATTGACAAACTTTCCAGACTGATCACTGAAACCCATCGTGGTAAAAGGAGGAAGCTGGGTATATCTTCCAACACTTCCATTAACCGATAATCGGGGCAACAGTTGATATGAAATAGAAAAGCGAGGAGATAATTGATCTACCGGATTCAACATACTAGTTGCATAGTCACTCACATCCGTTCTTAGTCCAAAGGAACAGCTAAGTTTATCATCCAAGTATGACTTTGAAATCTGTCCGAACAAAGCATATTTGTTAAATGGCAATTTAGAATTAGTAACAAACGTTTTCAGCGACGTTCCATCGAAACGTTTTACGGTAGATTCCTGGGTAAACAAAGCGTTATGAAAGCCCACTCCAGCATTTAACCGATACCCTTTCCAATTGGTAATATATTCAAACCTGAACTTATTTTCAGCTTCTTCAGAATCGTACTTAAACAATAAATTATTCTCCGATGATTCATCGTTATCCTTGTACTTAAAAGCTTCGTTATATAAGTGACTGCGGCTTGCAACAACCATGAAATATCCCTTTTTTAAGAAGTGTTTCCACGTTGTTCCGATAGTGTAATTCCATTGATTGTTAACCGGTAAATTCCCTAAAATATAGTTATTACGCTCAAGAACCGCCGAATCCGTCACGCCGTCATTCACCTCCTTATTAAGGCGAAATTGATCGTACCCTCCTAACCCTATGAAGGTAAATTCGTTTTTGGGGTCAGCTTTGAATTTTACCTTGAATTGAGCATCGGTATAAGTCGGCAAAAATGGCAACTTAAGTACTGAAAATAAATATTGCAAATAAGATCGTCTTGCGGAAAAAACAAACGACGTTCGTTTACCTAAAGGACCATCCAAAGTTATACCAGCATCACTGGAACCCAGAAGAAAAGTGGATTGTAATTTCTCAGGATTTCCATCTTTCTGTTTAAACTGCAAAACCGAGCTAAGCGCATTTCCGCGATTAGCTGGAAAAGCTGCAGACAAAAAGTCCACCTCTCGGAGCAAGTTAACATTAAGAATACCGTTCGGTCCACCTGACGCTCCTTGAGTTGCGAAATGGTTAATCACCGGCACTTCTATTCCGTCTAAAAAGAATCTATTCTCTCCCGGTGAGCCTCCTCGAATTATGATATCGTTTCGAAAAGTAACATTTGCGGCAACACCAGGAAGTGATTGCAGCACCTTAGAAACGTCCCGATTACCACCTGGAAATCGTTCTATCTCCGCAGCCTGTAAGGTTCGCATGGAAACGGGACTCTCTCGGTTTTCGACGAACACTTTACTTTCTACAACCACCTCACCGAGTTGGGTAGAAGACGAAGCTAATTTTATTTCAAGAATCGCAGGTTTTGCTCGAGTAACTGATATTTCGAACACCGTTTTTTTCTGAAAACCAATACTTGAAACCCTAAGGTTATGGAGGCCAGGTTCAATATCGACAATTTCGAACTTTCCATTTTCGTCAGTGGTTGCACCTTTTTCAGCAGTTGTCACATAAACCGATGCAAACGGTACAATTTCATTGCTGATTTCATTGACCACAGTACCTTTAATGGTTCCACCTTGACCAAACAAATTCAGTACAAAGACAGTTGCAAGGGAAAGGATAATAAACTTTTTCATGAAGCTAAAATACCATCCCAAATTGATTCTTTAGAAAATTTCTAACCTCTATTCAGAATAATTCAGGTAATCCTCTATCGACTGGTAAATGTAATCCAACTCCTGATCGTTGATACAGTATGGCGGAGCAACAATTAAGATATTTCCAATTGGTCGCATAATCAAGCCCTTTTCCAGAAAGAAATCATAAGCATTAGTTCCTGCCTTGTTGAAATAACCAGTAGAATCGTCTGTAGATAGTTCAAGTGCCAGTACTGTTCCTAATGATCTCGCCTCCGAAACACCAGGGTGAGATTTAATGCGATTCACAAATTCAACGTGTTTGCGACCAATTAAATTAACCCCAGACCAAGTTTCTTCTTTTTCAAAAAGATCCAAACTAGCACACACCGCAGCACATGTGAGCGCATTGGCAGAATAAGAATGTCCATGAAAAAATGACTTTGTACGATCATCACTATAAAATCGGTCGTAAATTTTCTGAGAAGCGGCCGTGACTCCAATTGCCAGACATCCTCCAGAAATTCCTTTTGACATGCACATTAAATCCGGATCATTCTTCAAATGATCGCATGCAAACATTTTACCGGTTCTACCAAATCCACTCATCACCTCATCAGCGATTAACAAAACTCCATGCTCTCTACAAATTTCCAATAATTCGTCCAATAATTCAGCCGAGTGCATCGCCATTCCACGAACCCCCTGAATTAGCGGTTCAAATACAAAGCCCGCAATTTTATTCTCTTTCAGATGTCGTTTCAACTGATCCTTGACCGCTTCTAGATTGTCTTTTGTAGGAGTGTCAATTACAACCGTATTGAACAGGTGTCTTTCAAAAGGCTGCGTAAAGGAGCTACGCTGACTAACACTCATACTGCCAAAAGTATCACCATGATAAGATCCTTCGAAAGCAATAAAGGTATCCCGAGGATCTTCTTCTAACTCCCAGTATTGAAGGGCTATTTTGAGAGCTACTTCTACGGCTGTTGAACCATTGTCCGAAAAAAAGATCTTTTCGAGGTTGGAAGGAAGTAATTTGACCAATCGTTCTCCAACTTCCGCCGCACGTGGATGCGTAAACCCAGCGTAAATCACATGTTCAAGGTCTAAAAATTGTTGATATACTTTATCAGCAATATAACGATTGCTATGACCATGAACATTCACCCACCAGCTTGAAACTGCATCGATGTATTTTTTACCGTCTGCATCCCAAACATAAACTCCCTGTCCTCTAACTATTGGAATGATCTTAGCACCCTTCATTTGGGTAAACGGATGCCAACAATATTTTAAATCCTTCTCTACTAAATTCTCCAACGCTATTTCCATTATTCCTTATTCCAATTTGTTCCGCGATTTGGGGTATATGGAGCTTTGAGTTTAAGAAGTTCCTCTTCCAATAATTCAATCTTTTGAATAACTCCTTTTAGCTTGGTTAAGGCTGGTTGAAACTCAGTTCTTATGGCCTTCAAGTCTCTGTGATGCTGAGATGTCGGCGCAGAAGTAGTCTTTGCTAGATGCCAAGACACAGTACTCAATCGACCAACAATACTAGGCTTGGTTTCAAACTCTAATCTTGCAATTTTTTGATCACCCCACATGGCAATTTCCAGCTCATTCAGCTGAACTTCTTGCTCCTTAACTTTCTTCATCAATTCCAACGGAACATTTGGATATTGCACCACCGCTGCCTTCACATACTTAAGTTTATCTCTAGTTTCCACAAGCAATTTACTACCTCCCGTTACCGATCTTACCAGTTCGGCCATTTCCTCGTGAAACTTCTTCCAAGCAGCTTTGTCTTCAGCTGGCAAAGTAACATTGTTCAAAGCTTCAACTTCAAACTCAACTTTTTCGCTTAGCGCGGTAAACTCCCCATTGACATTCTTAAACATCTGCACCTTATACCTTCCTGGCATGGCCAGGAATCCTTCATCCGGACTTCCGTACCGCCCTACTTTTCTTGGCTTCAAACGAACGGGAACTGTAGTGGTATATTTATGATCCCAGACCACCCTATTGATACCAGGAGAAACTCCGGTTTTAATCTTTCTAATCGGATTCCCAGCAGCATCTTCTACAACAAACAACAAATACGGCTTTTCTTCTTTGTCTTCAGCCCTTATTTCTTCGAAGCTTGGATAAAAGACATCTTTTCCTTCTTTTCTCAATTCCGATTCTTTCTTTTGCCTCGCTTCCTTGATTGTTTCAATTTTATCTTTCAAGAAATAGGTGAATACAGAACCATTTGGAGGATTTGGAGCCATATAAAAGCTATGTCCTTGACCTCCGCCACCAACGCCAAGGGGCATTGCTTTAACATGAGAAAGTGCTTTCTTCACTTTAAACAAATGAGCTTCTTTTCCTAACATTTCCTCAGACACTTCACGAAGAGGAGCATAGTTGTCTAGAACATAAAGTCCTCTACCAAAAGAGGCCAGTACGATATCATTTTCCCTACGTTGCATGGCAATATCTCGAATAGCCACGGTCGGTAATCCCGCTCCTAATTTTGTCCATTCCTTTCCTTCGTTTAAACTAAAAAAGAAACCAAACTCAGTACCAGCAAACAATAAGTTTGACGATTCATGATCTTGCTGTAAAGCATAAACAGATCCTCTTTCTGGAAGATTACCGGTAATATTAACCCAAGACGCACCTTTATTAGAACTCTTCAAAACATAAGGTTTGAAATCGCCATTCTTGTGGTTATTAAAAACCGCGTACACAGTAGAAGCATCATGTTGCGAAGCCACCACAGCATTGACATAAGTGTTATTCGGGATTCCAGGAAAACTTTCAATTTTTCTCCAGTTCTTACCATCATCTTCCGAAACCTGAATCAAACCATCGTCGGTACCAACATATAAAAGCCCCTCTTGCTTGGGTGATTCATCAAAGGCCACGATGTTACCATAAATTGAAGTTGAACCGTTTTTCTGAACTGCATCGATTCCCCAAACGCGTCCCATGACTTTCAGTTTGTTTCGATCAATCTGTTGCGTCAAGTCTGGACTAATCGTTTGCCAAGTATTTCCTCTATCATCCGATTTAAACACTTTGTTCGCACAGAAATATAGTCTTTTGTGGTTGTGTGGACTAATTAGTAAAGGAGGATCCCAATTCCACCGATAAGCATCTTCACCAACTGCCGGTTGCGGTTGAATTCCTGTAGGTTGCCCACTTTTTAGATCAAATCTATTTAACCAACCATATTGCGATTGCACATAAAGTATATCCGGATTCTTTGGATCCACTTGAGCCTTGAATCCATCTCCTGCTTTTACAATGGACCAATCCGCATTTACAATCCCTTCTGTATTAATGGTTGCAACAGGCCCTCCTATTGTATTATTGTCCTGCGTACCTCCGTACATGTTATAAAATGGGTAATCGTTATCCACCGAAACTCTATAAAACTGAGTTACTGGAAGATTGGGTTTGTAATGCCAGCTTTTGGCTCCATCCCAAGTCTCATAAATCCCACCATCGCAACCGACCAACCAATGATCTGTGTTCTTTGGGTCAATCCACATCGCATGATTATCGACATGTTTTTTGTCCTCACCAGTTCTTACGAATGTCTTCCCCCCATCTTCTGTATGATAAAGCCAAGTATCCATTGAAAAGACCCTATCCACATCCTTCGGATCACAATAAAGTTCTTGATAGTAGTTACCGCTTGTTTGCCTCTTAGACATTTTTTCAAAACTACCTCCCCTGTTCACAGAGCGATAAAACCCTCCGTTTTCGGTAGCCTTAATGATAGCATAAACAACATCGGGATTGGCTGGCGAAATAGCTAATCCTATTCGTCCTTTATCATTTTTGGGAATTCCGTTCTCTAATTTATCCCAGGTTTCACCTCCGTCTATAGTTTTGTATATAGCCGATTCAGGTCCACCATCAATATAGGTGAACACATGTCTTCTTCTCTGATGAGCTACCGCATACATAACCTTTGAATTTCTCGGATCCATAACCAAGTCAGATACTCCGGTATTTTCCGAAATATCTAGTACTTTTTGCCAAGAAATTCCTCCATCATAAGTCTTGTACACTCCTCTTTCACCGCCAGAGGACCAGAGAGGACCGTAAGCAGCAACATAAACGATATTATCGTCGTTAGGATCTACCACAATTTTACCGATATGCTCAGACTCTTTGAGTCCCATATTTTTCCATGTCTTACCGCCATCAAGAGATTTATAGACTCCATCTCCGTAGGCAACACTTCGTTGATTGTTGTTTTCTCCTGTACCAACCCAAACAATATGTGGATTGTTTGGTGATATTGTAACACAGCCGATAGAATAAGAACCTTGATTATCGAAAATCGGCCTATAAGTATTTCCTGCATTTTGAGTTTTCCACACACCACCGCTGGCTACCGCCACATAGTATTCAAAAGGATTTTTTTCATTCACAGCAATGTCCGCAATCCGACCGGATTTAAAGCCAGGGCCCAAACTTCTAAACTTTAGACCAGAAAAACTGCTTGATTTGTATGTTGGTTCTTCTTTCTCCTGATTCTTTGATTTTTTGTTTTGTGCTGTTAAAGTTCCTGATATTGCGAAAACTATAAACAACGCTACTACCCTTCTTGTGCGCATATAGAAATTTGTTTCAAAAACGTCGTCAATGTACGGCTTTAAAAGGAAAAATTTGGGGACATTTTGCCCAAATTATCTTTCACACAAATTTTGCAATCGGCTTACACCGCCGAGAAACCACAGAAGTTTTACGGTACTTTCATGACGTCGCTTGAGGTTATCGTCATTACATTAATCTCCCATCTCGATATGGTGTTGTACACATTCAATTCAATGCTGTCCTAAATAATTTTGGGGTTTAAAATTTAGGCTGTATTTGTTGGCTGTTTGGTGGTTAGAAGTGAATTTTGGAAAATAGA
>JAHDGY010000086.1 GCA_020631555.1 Flavobacteriales bacterium
AATTGTGGGAAACTCCTTTCCTTTTCAGACACACTCTTCTGGACGGGTATCGAATTATTCAAAGGTCTCATGTATTTAGTTTAGGACTAGAAGAAAACCAATCAGAATTTGAGTAAGTCAGAACCCACCCATCAGCCTATTAGAAAATAAGTTCAAAAAAAAGAGAGTCGCGCTACAATGGAATATCAGAAATTTAACAAATTGATAAACAACTCATTAAAGTTGGTTGGACACGATGATTCGCCTTGTTAAAACACGTCATTTCTCCAAAGTACTAAAGTCTAATCCCCTTAATGGTCTCTACACTTGTATAAACGGCCGGACACTTATAACCGAAACACACCCGACAATGTAGAATCACAAAGCATTCTGCTCCAAATTGAGAGCAGTAAGTAAAACTCAGAGTATTTGCCTGTATTGTTTAGAGGGCTAATTTCGCAGTGAATAGTTGTATTAAACGTTGTTTGCGTTTCCTTGGTCTACTTCACGCCGAAATAAACTTATTGCTGACTTGCAGCCAATGACGCTAACTTTTCTTCCAAAACCTTAATCGTCGTCTCAGCATCTTGCTTCTTTTTGTTCTCAATCGCGACTACCTGGTCTGGAGCATTATTTACAAACCGTTCATTCGAAAGCTTCTTCATAACAGAATGTAAAAAACCCTTTTTCTGCTCCAACTCCTTCTCCAGTTTAGTTATTTCAGATTCCACGTCAACAGATTCCCCAAAAGGAATCATATATTCGTTGGACTTTACCACAAATGAAAATACTCCACCTTCAACCTTCTCTTCAACATATTTCAACTCTGAGAGATTACACAGTTTTGTAATAATTGAGTCAAAGCGTCGATCCAATTGCTGGTTTTCTTTAACATTCATTTCAAGAGGAACTTTCTGGGCAATATTGTTATCTTTTCTAACGGTTCGGACTCCTGCTACAATGTCCATTAAACTATCGAACAAAGCAACAAGACTGTTATCACTTTCCCCAATTTCTGGCCAAGAAGATAACATGACACAATCTTCCATTTTGCGATCAGAACGCAGTAAATGCCAAACCTCTTCGGAAACAAATGGCACCAAAGGATGAAGCAATTTAACGATAATCTCGAAAAATGCTATAGTTTGATCGTAAGTAACTTTATCGATCGGTTGCTGATAAGCTGGTTTAACAATTTCCAAATACCAGGAACAAAAATCATCCCACACGAACTTGTAGGAAGTCATTAATGCTTCTGAAATTCTAAACTTGTCATAAGAATCGTTGAGGCTATCAAGCACAATGTTAAGCTTGGCCGTCAACCAAGAAACACCCATCTTGGATGATTCTGGCTGCACAATGTTACTTACTTCCCAACTTGAAACCAATCGGAAAGCATTCCAAATTTTATTGGTAAAGTTCCTACCTTGTATACACTGAGCACTATCAAATGGCAGGTCATTTCCAGCAGGAGAACTGAGCAACATTCCAACCCTTACGCCATCAGCTCCATACTCATTAATTAGCTCTAAAGGATTCGGTGAATTACCGAGCGATTTAGACATTTTTCGCCCCAGCTTATCTCTAACTATACCAGTGTAGTAAACATTTTTAAATGGTAATTCGCCCTTAAATTCATAACCAGCCATTACCATCCTGGCTACCCAGAAAAACATAATTTCAGGCGCGGTAACTAGATCGTTGGTTGGGTAATAATAATCTATTTCGGCATTATCTGAATCTGGATCCAATCCACTAAAAACAGATATTGGCCACAACCAAGAAGAAAACCAAGTATCCATGGCATCTTCATCTTGCTTCAAATCTGTTAACTGCAAGTTCGGGTTCCCAGATTTTTGCTTGGCCTTTTCCAAGGCTTCTTCTTGAGACTTAGCAACTACAAAATCATCATCTCCTGTACTGTAGAAATATGCAGGAATCTGATGTCCCCACCAAAGTTGACGTGAGATACACCAATCCTTAATGTTTTCCATCCAATGCTTGTATGTGTTCTGGAATTTGGATGGGTGAAACTTAATATTGCCATTCAGTACATTATCCAACGCTGGCTGGGCTAATTCTTTCATCGAACAAAACCACTGTAAGGATAACCTTGGTTCAATTACCGCATCAGTTCGCTCTGAATATCCAACCTTATTAACATGGTCTTCAGTCTTAACTAAAAAGCCTTGAACCTCTAAATCCTTTGCAAATTTCTTTCTTACTAAGAACCTGTCTTCTCCCGGATACAATCCAAGATCTTCTTTCATAGTACCATTTGGATTGAATACATCAATCGTTTCTAGATTGTGCTTAACCCCAATTTCGTAATCGTTAATATCATGTGCAGGAGTTATTTTTAGGCAACCAGTACCAAACTCTGGGTCTACGTATTCATCCGTAATTAATGGAACTGTACGTCCAATAATTGGCACCTCAATTTGCCTTCCGATTAAATGCTTGTACCTTTCATCATCTGGGTTAAAACAAACCGCTGTATCTCCAAGAATCGTTTCAGGCCTCGTGGTAGCAACCGTAATCCATTCATCATCCGAACCAACAATCTTGTATCGAACGTAATAAAGCTTTGAGTTTACTTCTTTGTGATGCACCTCTTCATCCGAAAGTGCTGTTAAAGCCTCCGGATCCCAGTTTACCATTCGCAAACCGCGATAAATCAACCCCCTTTCATAAAGATCGACGAACGTATCGATAACACTTTGGTAGTACTTCTTGTCCATTGTAAACGTAGTCCGATCCCAATCACAAGAAGCACCAAGTTTCTTTAACTGTTCCAATATAATTCCGCCATGTTTATGGGTCCATTCCCAAGCATGCTGCAAAAACTCATCCCGTGATAAATCAGACTTCTTTACACCCTGTTCGCGCAATTTGTTGACAACCTTCGCTTCAGTAGCAATAGAAGCATGGTCTGTTCCAGGAACCCAGCATGCATTCTTTCCCAACATCCTGGCCCTGCGAACTAGAACATCTTGAATTGTATTATTAAGCATGTGTCCCATGTGCAAAACTCCTGTCACATTAGGTGGCGGAATTACTACAGTGTATGGTTCACGATCATCAGGTACAGATTTGAACAACTTATTATCCATCCAGTACTTGTACCATTTTTCCTCTACTTCTTGGGGCTCGAATTTCTTCGGAATTTCCATGCGTATTACAGTTAGATCACAATGCAGAAGGCAAAGTTAGTATGAATTAAATCAGTTGCAAGACAATTAAATCAAAGAAGAAAAGATTGAATTTCGCAATGGCTATCACCTTGTTAATGATATGTTAATTAGTATTGTTTAATCAACCACATCCTTATATTTGCCGTTAGAACATATAAATTAATAGGGTTTTATTATGAAGAAAATTGCATTGTCACTGGGAATAGCTGTATGTTCGTTGGCTTGCGCGACGGTTAATGCACAAACAGAAGTTCCGGTAAAAAAAGAAAACGCTGCTGCTCCCACTAGCAACGCAGAAATTTCTTTCAATAAAGAAGTTCACGATTACGGGAAAATTGAAAAAGGTGGTAACGGAGTTTGTGAGTTTGTATTCACAAACACTGGAACAGATCCTTTAATTATCTCAAAAGCTCGAGGTTCTTGTGGATGTACTGTACCTACGTGGCCAAAGGAACCAATTGCTCCAGGAGCAAGTTCTAGCATTAAGGTTAAATATGACACCAAAAGAGTTGGGCCAATCAATAAGTCGGTAACGTTGACTTCCAACGCAAAGAACTCTCCTACAAAAGTTCTTAGAATTAAAGGAACTGTTAAAAAGGCACCTGACTTAAATCCAAAGGCTACGCCTGTTGGCCCGGTGGCTAACTAGTTTGAATAGATTTCTTACAATAATATTAGTTTTAAAATCCGCCTGTGCACAGGCGGATTTTAAGTTCTTGGATAAGGTTCATAAATTTCCGAGATCAAAATAAGGCGTAGTTCTCAAACACGAATATCGTTTTGTCAATAGAGGCGATCAATCTTTAATCATTAACGAAATTAAGGTCGCTTGTAAGTGCACAAAGTTCTCATTTACTAAGCACCCAATCGTCCCAAAAGCAGAAGGTGTTATATCTGTTGAAAATTCGATTCCAAAAGCGTCTTTGGATGGCAGGACAGAGAATTACGGATTTTCGCAAACACCAAAAAGAATCCGACAATCATCCGATTTAAAGTGATGATTAAAACCGATAAAAAGAAAAATCGGGAATAATCCATACGTTAGTGGTCGGTACAGCCTATGAAAATCCGGTGAGTCTGTAATTCGCTTAACATACACCTATTCCGTATTATTGATTTGACGTACCAAACAATTCAATCCTGACGAAAATATATAGTTCATTTCAATAGCGCCCTGCAGATGATACAAATCTGGACCGCATTGATCACAATACTTCTTCTAAAAGTCCTCAGAGCAACTGCAAAATACAAATGGCACTTGTCAAATCTAGTAGCTTTTATCAGGCTAAACGTATTCGTCAAAATTGACCTCCAAAAATGGATTGATGAACCTTTCAAAAGACATAAGCCCCCTGAAAAATTACCAACACAAGGGGTTCTATTTTCCAAAATTGGTAGTGTCCAGATTTAAGAGACAAGCTGTAGAATTCATATTCATTGGCAACAGTCCCCTTCTTAGAAACTGTATCGAACACAGTTGCCAATCATCGGCTCTCCTGACTCATTATCGCTAATCGTTCCGGATACGGTAATCTGACTTGTCGCGACAGCTGAAGTTAGAAATAAAGTAAAACCAACGACAAAAGAATTATATGTTATTATTTAAGTATTTCCAAATACAACACATTGTATTACAGCGAATTAAAGATGTTTTGACTAACTAAAAAGTCGGCTTTAATATCAGTTTTCGCTTTCAAAAGAACGGTATTAACCTTCATACTCTTTAAATTATTCACCAGATTCTGAATATACACGCAAGATTTAGTTTCCGGTAGCATTACCAGGATAACGATCCAGATGGTTGCGGTTAGATTTTGAAGAGGTCTTGCTAGCCCACGCAAACTACCTATTATAGCTTTATTGAAACTTGAGCCTTTGCAACTGCACCGAAAATTCCTGTACCATTCTCAACATTGGAATGAACTTTCACCATTTCTTGAAAGATTCCACTGTAATACTTTTTAGCCCGATCCACGCTCAAATAATATTCGTAAGCATCTTCCGAGCAATTAATTAAACGCATCTCCAAAGATCCTCCTGCAGGGTTTTGAGCAACATAAGAAAGATCCTTGGATTTAATATCTATGACTAACGACTTTTCTTTACCATCAAAATTGTAATCCTTAATTCCGCAAATTGTGCCCTTAAATCTTGGAGCCGATCCAATGCCCGAACTAGCCAATATTCCATCTATTTCAACGTCCGAAGATTCAAATTTCAAATTGGAATAAGTATTGCTCTGATTGGACAACAACCGACAGGCAAAGATGTAAAAGTTCTTTCCGGGAACATCCTGCCATTTAACCTTGACCTTAAAAATAGAATCTTTACCGTACTCATTATCAATGTATTCGTAAGATGAATCAACAAAATATATTGGCACCAAACTAGGAATTACGGTACCTGCAAAGACACTTTCGAATCCGTCAAACTCCGCTGTCAAATTATAGGTCTTTCCAGCTTTTGCTTTCATCTGGAACATACAAACACCATTTGCATCGGAAAAACTAGTTTCTTTTTTATTCTCACTCGCATTGGTAATCGAAACTTTACCATTAGAAATAGGATTGGGGCCTGTTTCTTGGTCCAAAAAGAATCTACTCTTTTCCAAATGCACTTCAAACGTTGAGTCCGAATTGACCAATTCGTTAACAACCAAAATTGGATTGGCATCACCTCCACTAAATGCTACCTCTTTTTCGCAAGAGCTAATTAACAAAGCCCCCAAAGCAAATAATAAAGTCGAATATTGTATAGCTAATCTCATTCGTCTGATCAATTAATTTTGTTCAATTTAAACTTCCAGCTAACTGCAGGAATAATAGGAAACAATGACAACTGCATTAATTTTCCATCTTCTGTAACAAGCATAAATGGATTCTGGCGGTTGTAAATATTATATGCGGAAAATGACCATATGGATTTCCCCCACCTAGTTTCTTTAGTTCTATTAAATCCAATATCCATTCTATGATACATCGGCATTCGATATCCGTTGACAGATTCTACATGTTCCAAAGTAACCGGATTTAAATTCGGATTAGCGCCAGTTTGGTATTGGTTAAAATCATCCGCAAGCACATCATCCGCAAGTGAATTATATTTCTGCAATCCCAAGGTGAAAGCACGGCCAGTATTCAAAACAAACACCACGCCTACGTCCCACAAATCGTTGATTTGATATGAAGCAGCGATTCCTATATCATGTCTGCGATCGTAAGCAAACGGGAACGGTTTACCTAAGTTAATCTCATCAAACTGCCTGGTCGACCAACTTAAGGTATATCCAACCCAGCCGGTAACATTTCCTAACTTCTTTTCCGCGAATAACTCCACACCATAAGACCAACCCTTACCAACCGCTACTTTATCTTCCCATCCCGCATCACTCAACTGAATTGAACTTACACCTTCTTTATACTGTATCAGGTTAGACATTGTCTTGTAATAACCTTCCAGCGTGATGTTATATTTCTTACCGAACATTTGATTAAACCCTAGACTAACTATGTTTGAAGTTATTGGGCGAATCTTCTCGGTAACTGGCACCCATAAATCCGTTGGCAATCCAATCGAAGTACTCGTTAATAAATGTACGTATTGAGCCATTCTGCAATAGGAGAATTTAACACTTGAATTGTCAGCTACAAGGACATTTCCAGACAAGCGTGGCTGCAGAATATTGTAATTTCTCTTTGCCAAGAAAAAACTTCCTAAGTGTAATCCATAGTTCAGCTTAAATCGATCGCTTAGCTGATGATCATTTTCAATAAATGCGAACGCCTCATGAGCCTGTTTACGACTTTCAAACTTCTCGTCCACCAGTGTTTGTCCATTTAGGTCCAATTTTACACCATGCACCCCAGGACGGAATACGTGGTAAATATTTCCGGCACCAAATCGAATATAATTTTTAGGATTAGGCACATACGAAAAATCAACTTTTCCAGTAATATCTTCTATGTTGGACTTATAACCAAAATCGAAAACTTCAAGACTGTTAGACTGCGAACCGAATACATCAACTTCTCTGGATTCAACCCCTATATACATTTGGTACTTTGAATAAGTAGCCGTGGTATTCATGAAAAGTTTTGGTCCAATACTATAGTTCCATCGTAACGCCGCAATTTTATTACCCCAAGATAGTTCCCCATCATAATAGGAAGCCGTAGGTGTGCTTGCAGCTCCCTTTCGTAAATGGAACTTATCATCACCTAGATAACCACTTAAATATAAATGGTGTTTATCGTTCAGTTTATGATGCACTTTAGCATTGAGATCATAGAAATAGTACCCTGCAGTACCACCACCCGTCTGGCGTCTTACAAATGGACGCATGAGGACATCCAAATAAGTTCTTCGCGCACTAATTATGAATGCAGTCTTATCCTTAACAATTGGTCCCTCAACCAAAAGGTTACTTGATATCAAGCCTAAAGACCCTTCCACGTTATATTTCTTAACGTTTCCTTCCTTCATCCGCATGTCTAATATAGAAGAAGCTCTTCCACCAAATCTAGAAGGGATACCTCCCTTGTACATTGTAACGTTAGAAATCGCGTCTCCATTAAAAACCGAGAAAATTCCAAACAAATGTGAAGCGTTATAAACTGGCACCCCATCTAGCAAAGTTAAATTTTGGTCCGGACCGCCACCTCTCACGTACATTCCACTCGTCCCTTCTCCACCGGAACTAACTCCAGGCAGCAACTGCAACATCTTAAGCACGTCCCTTTCGCCAAGAAACACCGGTAATTTTTCAATATGTGTCATGGATATTTCCATTTTACCAGAGTTGGTCTGTTCCACACTTTTGTCAATCGTCTCAGCTTCCACAGTAAATTCTTCCAACTCCTGCGAAACACTTTTCAAAGCAATATCTAATTTCGTAATACCTTCAGAGAGCGGAAACAATTGTCTCTCATATCCAAATGAAGACACACGAATTACAGCATTGTAATCGCTTATTGTTAAACTATAAAATCCATACTCATTGGCAACTACTCCAGTTCGCGAGATGGTGTCAAACACAGTTGCGCCAATCATAGGTTCTCCAGATTCGTCATCTGTAATTATTCCTGATACTGTAATTTGTCCTAATACCCTTCCACAGAATACCATCGTCAAAATAGTACAAAATGTAACAATTAGAAATTTCATTAAAAGCAAATAAATTAAGTTATGTGTCCAGCAATACGTTGGCCCAAATTGTTGGGCACCGAGCAAAGATAATTAAGTTAAATATGGAAGCTCAAAATAAATTCAGCGGGCTGAATACAAAAGGTAATTCCTACGAAAAGCAAATTATGTATTACTCGCATTTTCTTAACTTGCCACTCCATTTTAAAATTCGACAAAAAGTTAAACGATATGCCGAAAGGAATTTATAATATCCCTACGCCAACCAATGAGCCAGTTTTTGGGTTCGCTCCTGGTTCTCAAGAGAAAAAAAAGCTTCTGGAAACCTATAAACAAATGTACAACCAGGAACCAATTGATGTGCCAATGTATATTGGTGGTAACGAAGTTCGTACGGCGAATAAAAAAGCAATGTCTCCTCCGCACGATCATCAACATGTTTTGGGTCATTTTAATTATGGAGACAGCAGTCATGTGCAGGATGCAATAGATGCTGCTTTGCAAGCAAAAAAAGATTGGTCTGCATTACCATGGGAACACAGAGCTGCGATTTTCCTTAAGGCTGCTGATTTGCTACAAGGACCGTTTCGTGCTCGGATGAATGCTGCTACAATGCTAGCTCAATCGAAAAATGCTTTTCAAGCGGAAATTGACGCAGCGTGTGAATTAATTGACTTTTTCAAGTTTAATGCGGCCTACATGCAAGATGTGTATGCCCAGCAACCTGGATCTAATCCTGGCATGTGGAATAGAATTGAATATCGTCCATTGGAAGGGTTTGTATTTGCCATTTCACCTTTCAATTTTACTTCAATTTGTGCGAATCTGCCAGCGGCGGCTGCAATGATGGGAAATACTGTCGTTTGGAAGCCTGCTGATACTCAAGTTTATTCAGCTCAGGTTATAATGGAACTGTTTAAAGCGGCTGGATTACCGGACGGAGTTATTAATATGATTACCGTAGACGGACCAGTAGCCGGTGATGTAATTTTCAAACACAAGGATTTTGCTGGATTACATTTCACGGGATCAACGGGAGTGTTTAAACACCTGTGGAAAGAAATTGGCAATAACATCGACAACTACAGAAGTTACCCAAGAATTGTCGGAGAAACGGGTGGTAAAGATTTCATAGTAGCTCACAAATCGGCTCCAGCTAAAGAGGTGGCAACTTCCATTTCCAGAGGGGCATTTGAATATCAGGGACAAAAATGTTCGGCAGCTTCTAGGGCTTATATTCCATCCAACATGTTTGACGAAGTTATTGAAAGTGTTAAAACTGACGTCGAATCATTTAAAATGGGATCGCCAGATGATTTTGGCAACTTCATTAATGCTGTTATTGACGAACGGGCGTTCGACAAAATTGCTGGCTATATCGATTTTGTAAAAAGCCAAAGCGATGCCGAAATTGTTGTCGGTGGTGGATACGACAAGTCTAAGGGATACTTTATTGAACCAACCGTTGTTGTAACTACAAACCCAAAGTTCAAAACATTATGCGAAGAAATTTTTGGTCCAGTAATAACAATTTATAAATACGATGAAAGCGATTTCGAAGGTGTTTTGAAATTGGTTGACAGCACCTCTGATTACGCACTTACAGGTGCAATAATGTCTACTTGCAGGTACGCTATTAATCAAGCGTGCAAGGCATTGGAAAATTCAGCTGGTAATTTTTACATCAACGACAAACCTACTGGAGCGGTTGTTGGTCAACAACCTTTTGGCGGTTCACGAGGATCAGGAACAAACGACAAGGCTGGATCTTATCTTAATCTATTAAGATGGGTATCTCCACGAACCATTAAGGAAACATTTGTTCCTCCAACTGATTACAGATATCCGTTTCTAGGTTAATTTCCGACCAATGCTAACAAATTGTTGCCGGTAAGAAATTGAGAAATTTGAAATTATATTGCGCAAAGCCCTTGGCCAATCGGCCAAGGGCTTTGTTATCCAGTATTAAATTTGCAACAAATACTAATATATCATTCGTCTACCTAAATTAACGGCGCCATGAAACGCATTCAATTATTTGGCGAGTTGACGCACCAATCCCGGGGAGCGCTTTAGATTATGAGCTATTGCCTCTAGTACATGCACGGAGTGTACTTTATCAGCCCCTTTAAGCCGAGTTGTTCCACTACCAAACCAACGCTTTAGACTTCCAAAAGTTCTTTCTACCACCCATCTAGTTTTGCTGATTGCTTTGTTGTATTTTTTCTGCCATTGCGTTAAAGGTCTATTGCGATAGGCTTTGTGCATAATCCTACTTTTACTTCCCCGAGATTTAAGAAGTTCATCATTCTCTTTGCTTTTATAACCTTTGTCAGCCATCACCTGTTTGCGCTGCGACTTTGGAATTTTACCGATCAATTCTCCGAGTCCTTTACTGTCGTGTTGGTTGGCAGCAACAGTATGAACTCCTAGTATTACACCATTTTCGTCCGTTCCAATATGTTTCTTATACCCAAAGATATTTTGACCTGATTTTCTTAGCCACCTAGCCTGAGAATCAGCACCAGGTTGTTCCACTTTTTTGAAATTATGATACGATTGTTCCTTTTGTTGATCCTCAGCACAACGATCATTTTCCGATCTGTCCGATGCTAGCTCATAAGTAGGTTTTCCTTTGGGAGAAAAAGGGCTAGATGTAAGTGAAGCGTCTACTTTAGCCTTTCCGTTGGATACAATTAATTTGT
>JAHDGY010000087.1 GCA_020631555.1 Flavobacteriales bacterium
CAGAAATTTAAGAATTCATTTTTTCCTGTCCAGTTTTTTTAGACCACTACATACACGATGATTTTATGAAATTTCAAGGCTAAAGTTCGTACGGCTGTTAATCAACATTCCCAACAAATCAATTTAGCGCATCTTTGTAATTACGTTTTTAATGTCAATTGTTGAGTAAGATGTTGGTGCTTATGCTTGTGAGTGCAGATAATTGTCCAAGAGATTTGCTAACCCGTTGGCCCAGTAGTCTTCAGAATTGAGGCTTTCCACGAGCGTTAATTTTTCTCCGCCCATTTCAACAAATAGTTCAGCATAAGTATGTTGAATTTCAACAACGGTTTCTAGGCAGTCAGCGACAAATGCCGGAGAGAAAACCAACAGCTTTTTAGTGCCGTTTTTAGCTAATTGCGCAATTGTTTCTTCTGTATACGGCTCTACCCAAGGGTCTTTGCCTAGCCGTGATTGAAAGCTGACACTATATTTATCTTTATGGATATTTAGTCGAGCAGATAATTCACGCGAAGTGGCATAACAAACGGCTTTGTAACAAAGTTTGTTTTCGTTATCCAGTTCTTGTTCACAATTGTGGTCTTTGCAAAGTTCTCCTTTTACGTATACCTTGTCTACATGCCGCTCCGGTAGTCCGTGGTACGAAAACAATACGTGATCATATTTTTCAATGGGATATTTTGAACCTCTTTTAGTAAATGCATCAAGATACGCAGGAGAGTCATAAAATTGGCCAACCACGCTTATTTCTGGAATTGCCCACCATTTCGAAATGATTTTCAGGATTTTTTCAATTGCCGTTCCATTCGATGCGGAAGCGTATTGAGGATAAAGTGGAACAATTATTATTTTTTCATAATTATTTTGGCGCATTTCCTCCAATACTGAATCGATAGAAGGGTTCCCATAACGCATTGCTAGCATGGTATCAATTGGGCCTTTTTCTTTGAGTAGGCTGTGGACCTTTTGAGTCAGGTTGATGCTGTGTTTCAAAAGGGGAGATTCTCCGCCAGATAGTTCCCAAAGATGGGCATATTCTTTGGCTGATTTAGGCGCTCGTAGAGGCACAATAATTCCGTTTACCAGCAACTTTCGTTTCAGCCAAGGCAAGTCGATCACTCGTGGATCATTCAGAAATTCAGTTAAATATTTTCGGACATCTGATACGGCTGGGCTGTCTGGAGTTCCCAGATTTACGAGAAGAACACCTGTTTTTTTCATTCAACCTACTTAAATGTGCAGCGCGCGGTTGTCTGTAGCTGCAAGTGCTGCTTCTTTAATTCCTTCTGAAAATGTTGGGTGGCCATGACAAATTCTTGAAATGTCTTCTGCAGAGGCTCGGTATTCCATTGCCACAGCGGCTTCCATAATCAAGTCTGCTGCGCGGGCAGCAATAATGTGCACACCAAGAACCTCATCGGTTTCTTTGTCCGCCAATATTTTTACAAAACCTCCAATATCCATACTAGCTCGGGCTCTTCCTAAAGCTCTCATCGGAAACTGTCCGGTTTTGTATTCTACTCCAGATTCTTTAAGCTGTTCTTCTGTTTTTCCGACAGAAGCAACTTCTGGCCAGGTGTAAACTACCCCTGGAATTAGATCGTGATTAATGTGAGGAGCTTGCCCTGCAAGAAGTTCAGCAACAAAAACTCCTTCTTCTTCTGCCTTGTGTGCTAACATTGGGCCTTCTACAACATCGCCAATGGCGAATATTCCTTTGGTAGATGTTTCCAGCTTTTCATTGATTTTAATTCTACCTCGGTCGTCCAATTCTACACCAGCTTTGTCCAAATTTAAGCCTTCAGTATAAGGCTTTCTACCAACGGATATCAAACAGTAATCACCAGTAATTTCGACTTGTTCGCCTTTTTTGTTTTTGGCCGTTACTTTTACGCTCTTACCTGTGTTTTCCACTTTTTCCACCTGATGGTTGAAATGAAATTTAAATCCTTCTTTCTTGAGGATTTTAGCGAGCTCCTTACCCAGGGCTAAATCCATTGTAGGAATAGCAGAACTTGCATATTCAACCACGTTTACCTTGGCGCCAAGTCTGGCGTAGACGGAGCCAAGCTCAAGGCCAATCACACCTCCACCTATCACAACCATTTCCTTTGGAATTTCTTTCAACTCGAGAGCCTCAGTTGACGTAATGATTCTTTGTTTATCAGGCTCCATTCCCGGGAAGAAATTGGGCTTGGAACCAGTGGCAATAATTATGTTGGTGGCAGTAATTGTAGTTTCTTCCTTACCACTGATTTTGATCGTGTTTTTGTCAACAAACGAACCGAGTCCATGGTAGACTTGAATTTTGTTTTTGTCCATCAAAAACTGAACGCCTTTACAAGTGTCGTCAACTACTTTTCTTTTGCGCTCAATCATAGTTGCAAGGTCAACCTTTAGTTTGCCAGTTTCTATTCCATGCTTGGAAAAGTTATGGGTAGCATTATGATAGTGTTCCGAAGAATCTAACATTGCCTTAGAAGGAATACATCCAACATTTAGACATGTTCCACCAAGGGTATCGTATTTTTCTACCAAAGCAGTTTTAAACCCTAACTGTGCACATCGAATTGCGGAAACGTATCCTCCAGGCCCAGAGCCAATTACTACTACGTCATACTTGCTCATAACTACGATCTATAAGATTGAATGGCGAAGGTAAAAATTAACCGAATCGGTCTCACCAATTTAGTGTAAAAAGGGAATGCTCTTTCGTGGTTAGTTGGTTTGCCTGGAATTTCGAAACCAATAATAATACCTAACCAATAGCGTAAACACGATTGGTACGAATACAGTATTGAATTCCTGCGGTAGCAGAACCCAACAAACGATCAGAAATAAATAGATAAGTGTTAGGGCTTGAAAGTATTTTGAGAAAAAAGCTTTTTTGCCTGATGCAAAAACGAAATAAAGCATAAATAGGTGAATCGGATTTGCCCAAATCAAGTTGTAATTATTGGCGGTCATTGCGTGGTCCGTGCCAAGCCATAATAGCAGCAACACAATCCCTGTCAGTCCGAGGCTCAAGAACAAAATGAAATCAACAATAGTAGTAATTGTCCGAAACCCAAATGCAGAGATTAATAATACGAATCCAAATACTGACCAAAAAATAGTGCCCGGCGTGAAAGTTTCGGAATCTATCTCTTCGTCAATAGGACTGTAGAGCATTTCGTCTTGTGTAACGAAAGACACTTTCCCTGATTCAGAGGTAATGGTTGATCTAGTGTAGATTTCGGCCAAATATCCGGGCAAGAAAGTAAGTTCTCGATTGGTGATCTTTCTGTCAATAAGGCTACCCAAGGCGATGTCTACTCCAAAGTCTGCCCATGGCAGTTTAGCTTGAAACCGATCGATCGTTTCCCTAAACGTGTATTTGTTAGCGTCGGGGTGAGTTGCTAATTGTAAATCGAGATGTTTACTAAAAATATCTGCAACCCTTGTTGCACAATTGTCAAAAAAGAAGTCGTATTTGTAGTACCTGTTTTCCGGTTCTAGGTTGTCAATTAGTGCATTTCGAATCGTTTCAATCTGTTGTAAATTGCATGCTAACCACTGCATTCGAATGCTTCTATTTTCGCGTCGATATTGCTCTATTGTACCTTCAAAATGATAGGCTGATATTTGATACATCAGTGACCCTTTGGCGAATTTAATCGCGAATCGAACTTGATTGGGGTCAAATTGATAGGTTCCGTAATGGAATATCTCGTCAAGATTAATTTGGGGATCTTTGATGCGTATGGCTGTGTGTCCGTACAGCGATGCAACATCGGCTCCTTCCCCAATCGTTACAAGACCGATTTTCGCACTTTCAGTAAGCTGGGCTTTTGTAGGCCTCACCAAACAAAGGCAGCAAAAAAATATTAGGGATAATCTAAACAACATGGAAGTGCCAAAGTTAACGCTTTTGAGTTCTGCAGTAGGCTAATTTGTATTTTCGTTGTATGCGATCAGAAGTCTTGCAATTTGTGCGATTCGCTACGTTCAGAAGAATGTTCAATGCGGCCAAGGTTTGGGCGTCCTACAATGTGGCTCGAATTAGCAAGAGACCTGTTCATTGGGGGAAGCCAATTGCTGTTTCCATTGAACCCACAACAGCTTGTAATTTAGGTTGTCCAGAGTGCCCGAGTGGTTTAAAAAAATTCAGTCGCCCTACCGGAAATCTCAAGGGGGATTTGAATAAGAAGATTATTGATCAATTGCTGCCAGAATTACAGTACGTAACTTTTTACTTTCAGGGTGAGCCGTTCATAAATCCTGATTTTTTAGAGATGGTGGAGTATGCATCGTCCAAAAAAATATATACTGCCACTTCTACAAATGCGCATTTTATCACCGATGACGTGGCAAGAAAAACGGTGGAGTCGGGATTAAATAGATTAATTATTTCGATTGACGGAGTTACCCAAGATGTTTATCAACAGTATCGGGTGCATGGCAAATTAGATAAGGTCATTGCAGGAACAAAGAACATTTTGAAATGGAAAAAAGAGCTTAATTCTAATTGGCCAAATGTGGTTTTTCAGTTTCTTGTTGCAAAACCAAACGAGCACCAAATTCAGGGGGTGATAGAATTGGGAAAAGAGCTTGGAGTTGACGATGTTTGGTTTAAGACAGTTCAGGTTTACGATTACGAAAATGGTAATCCGCTAATTCCAACTCAGGAAAAATACTCTCGGTACAAGAAATTAGCATCTGGCAAATACGTTTTAAAAAACAAGATGATTAATCAATGTTGGCGCATGTGGCAGTCGTGTGTGTTTACTTGGGATGGCGGTGTTGTTCCGTGTTGTTTTGACAAAGATGGAACGCATCGGTTTGGCGATATTTCAGATCAGAATTTCTCGCAAATATGGAAAGGTGAAGGTTACAAAAACTTCCGTAGGGCAGTACTTCGCGGCCGCGATCAAATTGAAATTTGCAAGAACTGCAGTGAGGGTGCTAAAGTCTGGACTTAAGACTCCTTCAAATAATCAAAAGTGTTAACCATGTGAGACCTTTGAATAATTCAGATTGAAGTTTTGGAAACTGTTTAGTATGATTTTGTAACTGGTTTCTTTTTCGTTCGAATATGCTTTAAAAATTTGCTTCATGATACTGCTTTGTCCATTTAATGAAGCAGAGAAGCAAACGATCAGAAGTAATTGCCATAAAGATTGGATATAAGCCATGCTAATTGAATTGAAGAATTTAGTTGGTGTACTTTCGGAAAGCTCTTGAATATTATGCTTAAAATCAGTCTGGTAGAGTAGGTTTTTGAATAAACTCAGCTGTTAATCATTAAAATGTTGAAAAACCAAATGGCCTTTGCTGATGCCGATGACCTCTTCCAGTTCTTGTTTAGACGCTTCTTTTATTCTTTTCACCGATTTGAATTTTCTAATCAATGCTTGTTGCGTCTTTGGCCCAATTCCTTGGATTTCGTCAAGTTCTGACCGAATTGCTCCTTTTGATCTTTTGTTTCTATGGTGCGTAATTCCAAATCGATGAGCTTCATTTCTTAAATGTTGAATGACTTTAAGGGATTCGGAGCGCTTGTCGATGTATAATGGTACTGGATCGCCGGGAAAGAAAATTTCTTCTAATTTTTTTGCGATACCGACTATTGAAACTTGGCCTCGTAAGCCCAATTCGTCTATACTTTGTAGGGCGGAACTAAGTTGTCCTTTTCCGCCATCTACGATTATCAATTGTGGAAGCGGTTGATCTTCTTCAATAAGTCTTTTGTAGCGTCGATAAACTACTTCTCGCATACTTGCAAAGTCATCTGGGCCTACCACAGTTTTAATGTTAAAGTGACGGTAGTCCTTTTTCGATGGTTTTGCATTTTTGAATACCACGCATGCCGCCACGGCATTGGAGCCTTGGAAGTTGGAGTTGTCAAAGCATTCGATGTGTCGCGGGAGTTCCGAAAGTCGTAAGTCTTTTTTGATCGTTTCTAAGATCCTGTTGGAGTGGCGTTCAGGGTCGACGGTTTGAATGCGTTTTAGTTGTTCGAGCCGGTAGTATTTGGCATTCCTTTCAGATAATTCAACAAGGGATTTTTTATCCCCTTTTTGAGGTACAAAGAATTTTGTGCCCTCCAGTTGAAGGTCCACCGGAATATTTGTGAAAATTTCTTTGCAATTACTTTTGAAGCGGTCTCGCAATTCGATGATTCCCAGAGCTAGCAATTCCTCGTCTGATTCTTCTAATTTCTTTTTTAATTCTAACGTGTGCCCTTGAATTATTGCTCCGCTTATGATTTTTACGTAGTTAATATATCCTGAATCAACATCAGAGAGAATTGTAAATACTTCTACATTGTCGATCGTTGGATGAACAACTGTTGAACGAGATTGGTAGTTTTTTAGGGTGTCTAATTTTTCTTTTACTGCCTGAGCCTCTTCATATTTTTGCTCCTTTGCAAATTCTCGCATTACCGAGTTCAGCCTGCCAATTACTGCCTTGATGTTCCCTTTAATTATGGATTCAACATTTAGGATGTACTTGTTGTACTCATATTCTTCCTGTTTTCCTTCGCAGGGCCCATTACAATTTCCGATGTGAAATTCTAGACAGACCTTAAACTTCTTCTTATCAATGTTTTCTTCGCTGAGGTTATAGTTGCAGGTGCGCAGAGGGTGAAGTTGTTTTACCAGGTCTAATATGGTGTACATCATTTTTACAGAAGCATAAGGCCCGAAATACTTCGCTCCATCTTTGGCCACAATTCTTGTGGATATTACACGAGGAAAACGTTCATTGGTAATTTTAATCCAAGGATAGGTTTTATCGTCCTTGAGCATTACATTGAATCGAGGTTTATATTTCTTGATTAATGTATTCTCAAGCAACAGAGCATCGATCTCGGTATCTACAACAATGTATTTGATGTCGGTAATTAGACTTACGAGAATTCTAGTTTTGCCGTACTCATGCTTGCCGGTGAAGTAGGAACGAACCCTGTTTCGTAGGTTTTTGGCTTTTCCAACGTACAGAATCGTACCGTTTTTATCAAAGTGTTGATAAACCCCAGATTTTTGTGGTAGGGTTTTCAGAATATTATTTATGTGATCCTTCCGAGTCCAGCTTTTTGTCATAAGGTTTAGTTGGAAAGAGGTGTTACAAATAACGTCATTGCGCAGAACATTTTTTGTTAAAAAGTCTAAAAAAAAGTGAGGCAATGCCTCTTTGGAATAATTGTTGACAATTGGCCCGGGAATTAAATTGTATTTTTACAATACTTATAATGTACGTTTATGAAAACTTCAATTAGCTTATTTGCTGCACTTTCCATAGTTTGTGCGATGTGTTCAAATGTCGTTGCATCCGACTTAAATGGGGTTCCAGGTGATGAATCAAAAATAAAGAATGGTCATACGGAAGATCGATCAGGCGATGATTTAACTTGGTATACTGATATGAATGAAGCTGTCAAGGTTTCTAGGGAAAGCGGAAAGCCACTGTTTCTGTTTTTTACAGGAAGCGATTGGTGCGGTTGGTGTATCCGACTCCAGCAAGCAGTATTTCATAAAGAGAGTTTTAAGACCTGGGCAAAGGATAATGTTGTATTGGTTGAACTAGACTTTCCAAGACGAAAAAAGCTTCCAGACAACATTCAACAGCAGAACTATGAATTACAACAACAGCTTGGGGTTCGAGGTTATCCAACAGTCTGGTTGGTAAAGGCAAATCAAGACCAAACATCAGGCCAGGTGAAAATGGAGGCGTTAGGAAATTTAGGTTATCCTCAGGGATGCAAAAGAGGTGAAGAAGACAAGAAATTTATATCTGATGCTACGAAAATTATGTCAAAAAAGGCAGAAGCCAAATAGAGCAGCGGACCTAGATATTTAGGCTTCTAATGAGTTTAGAATTGTTAAGGCGATATTTGATTATCGCCTTTTTTATTTCTCGTTTTTATAATTGAAGAACAGGTTGGCCCAAATGATCTTTGAAAGTGCATATAGTATTGGGCTTAAAACTAAAATGGTAAGGCCAAGTGTTGTACAAAAAATGGTAGCGTCAAATTCATTAAATAGAACTAAACTGGATACCCAAAAAGCAACGAAAAGAGCTACGCCTAGTGCATAGGTTACGTAGTATGAGCCTTGGTAAAATCCTGGTTCTGAGGAATACTTTCTAGCGCATTTCGGACAGGATTTTCGAACTTCCCCCATCTTTTTGAGGTTGTAAAGATTCGAGGATTCAAAGAAAGGTCCGTCATGACAATGAGGACATTTGAATCGGAGAATGCTGTATAGTTTGGTTCCTTTTCGAAACATTGCAAGCAAATTTACTCACGACAACGAATCAGCCAAAAAATAGTGTAAATCAAGCTTATTTATTGGAAAGCCTGATTCGTGATAAAAGAGCTGTCCGTTAAAGTTTTCAGAAACGCCACAAGTGCCTTTTTCTCGGTTGAAGTAATCGAGAACTTTTGAATTATAGGGGATTGGTTGAAATGTCCTTGGCCTCCGTTTGAGTAATGATCGATTATTTCTTCGAGGGAAGTGAAACTACCGTCGTGCATGTACGGGCCTGTAAGGGCAATGTTTCTTAAAGTGGGGACTTTGAAAACACCAATCTCTTTTGGATTGTTGGTTAGTCTATATCTTCCAGAATCTGGATATACTTCGTACAGTCCGGTATTATGAACTTCGTAGTTAGTGAAGTTAAACCCTTCATGGCATTCTGTACAATAGAGTCTATCCATAAACAAACTCAGTCCCAGCCTTTCCTCGTTATTGAGTGCTGTGCTATCTCCCTGGTAATAGAATTGGTCAAATCTGGAGTTCCCACTGATTAATGTTCTTTCGAAGCTGGCGATTGCATTTTGGATTACCTTAGGTGTAATTTCTGAGCCATATGCACGTTGACTCAGTTCAACATATTTTGGAATTTTGTTTAGCCGATCTACTATCAATAGTACATGAAAATCGAATTCATTGTGTTCCTGGATAGGTACGTCAATTTGTTTTTCTAGGCTTGGATTTACACCGTCCAAAAGGAATTTGTCATTGTAAATTACATTGGTTAGGGTGGGAGAATTGCGTTTTACCTTTTGACCTCTTATTCCAATGCTGTTTTTTTTTCCGTCTGTAAATGCAAGATGGGGGAAATGACAAGATGCGCAGGAAATGGTTGTGTCTCTCGATAATATTGGATCGTAGAAAAGCTTCTTTCCCAGTTCTACACGAGCTTCGGTGAGTTGGTTTTCTGCAGGTATATGCGGAGCGGCAAACCCTTTGGGTATTTTTAAATCAAAGGGTTTGTCTCCAAGTGGGAGCTGCCAACCTAGTAGAGTAACAACCCCAATGGCAGCTATAATTTTAAATTTCCTATTCACAGCATTGGTGTTGTTTGTAAAATAGGAAGAACCTGTAAAGTATTATCTAGTGACTTGGAATTTGATTGTCTCCACATTTTGTCCGTTGTGAAAACGCGCCACATAAATTCCGGTAGGGAGTTCCTTTCTAACGAAGAAATTTCCTTCTGGAGCCATGTTTTTGCTTGCTAACATTTCGCGCCCGTTCAAATCAGTAATCGAAATATCTACATGATTCCCGGAAGTAAAGCTGTAATATATTGTTGGTGCGTAAGTTAAACTGTAGTCTACAAATAAAGATGGATCTTGTTGCGCTTGAATTCCTGTTCCAGTAGTTTCTGAAGAAGCCGTGAAAACTTTTTCCGAATTGGTATTTGAGAAAAGCATTTGATTGTCTCCGCTTCCGTTGTGTTGAAATCCAATTTTAGATGCGTCAAGTCCTTTGTACCATCCTTCAATATTAACGTTCAAATGAATTTCTAGTCCATCAGCTCCTTGCTTTCCAGTCACAGCAATTTGATCAACGTTGGTTAGTAAGTGCTGTCCAAATGCATGTTGCGTAAAAGAAGCACTTCCTCCTTTGCCGTCAACTGCAATGAAAAAATAACCTGCTGGCCATCCCCAATCCATTTTTGGGGATTTAGGCCCTAAAGGATGACTAGCATCCCAGCTGCTCGTTCCTTTATTATTAGATACTTCGTCCACGCCCAAATCGAACTTAATGCCTTCGATCGAAGTCACCGAATGGGTTCCGAGTTCATAATTACTCATATGTCCACTTGCAAGCACGTACGAATCGGTAGCAGTGGTTTGCCCGCCATCATGAATTAACGTAATACCAGATAGGTAGTATTGCAAGCGAGAGAATTGCACATTATTTCCGAATTCGTCAGAATACTGCTTATTGTATTCGAATTTCGTATTGTTGTACTGGTGGTTTAAAACTAAAGTCACTTTGTTTTGACCAAACAAAATTGTTGAGCTAAGGGCAAAAGCGACAAATGAAACTAAGGTTTTCATAATGCTTGATATATTAATTTATTAACTGCGAATATTGGTTCAAACCTTGGCGAACCCTATTACTAAAGGTAGTTGATAACTGTTATAATTCCAAATGCTTATATTTATTCCGTGGGCGATCGTTATCGGTTCAAATCTTTTTCGATACGTGGTTTGCCCTAACAAATTGGTTGCTGAAATTTCTATGGGAATGTTTGGTTCTAACCCATATGCTTTTACGAATAGAGACCTTTGAATAATTCAGATTGAGGTTTTGGAAACTGTTTCTTGGATACCCGTCCAGAAGAGTGTATCTGATTGCCGCCTTTAGCTCCTGAAGCATGGGGGTGAACTTTTGAGTGGCTGGCAT
>JAHDGY010000088.1 GCA_020631555.1 Flavobacteriales bacterium
CTTAAACATATTAATTCATGCTTAACTATAGTGTCCAGATAAAGGTAGAAGGTCCTCTGTCGGTTAAGATCCTAAACCTTTATCTGCAATGTAAAATAGAAATTTCTTGCTGGTGACGGAGTAATACCAGGTCCGGGATAACCAGTAGCTCGTCTGGTGAAATAAAGTTTATTCGACAGATTATTTATTCCACACTCAAACTGGAACCTTTTAATGGAGTATTTGATTCCAAGGTCCATTACTTGGTAAGAGGGAATCAATCCTACTACTGCATTCGGTACGAAAGCCATTGTGCCGTCACTATTTAAACCAGAATTGGTGGCGTCGCTAAAGTGTTGGTGTACATACGAATATTGATAGCTTAGGGAGAAAGATTTGAAGGCAATAGACATTCCAGTTTTGAAGTTAATCGGAGGGACGGATTCTACTTGTTTGTTCAGGATAGCAGATTGCTCGGAGTTTGTATACCGCCCTTTAATGATGGAAAAGTTTCCAAATGAAGAAACCTTAAAGTTGCTTGAATCACAAACTAGCAAAGCCCACCAGTCTATTTCAGCAAAAGATTCGATTCCTAATATGAGTGCTTGTGAAATATTTGTTCTGTAGCGATAGGGAATGAATGTTTTGGGGTCGACTTCATCAATTTCGCCAATACGATTATCGTAGGAAAGCGCAAATCCGGACAGGTCGAATATGATTTTGTTGCCTAGATTTCCACGAATTCCCACATCTGTATTGAATCCAGTTTCATCCTTGAGGTTTGAATCAATTCTGAAGTTGGTGTTTTTGATTTGCATGTCCGTGAAATTGATGCTTCGATAGTTTTGAGAGAAGTTGGCGTATATTCCAATTACCTCAAAAGGTTGGTAGTTCAAACCAATTCCGCCGATGATAAATGATCTCGGGTTACTTCTGGATTCTTTATAAGTAGTGTCGAATATAATGTTTCCTGCGAGGTCTTCGGTTGTCTGCCTGTAATTGCCGTGTGCTTGGGTTGTTATGTGCTCAAAACGGATTCCTGGAGTAATAGTGAATTGTTCAGTAACTCGAAAAATATTTTCGGTAAACAACGCAACATTTTTACTTGGAAAGCGATAATCTGAGTCTGTTGGTCCTACAAAAACAAATTTTGGAGCCCCTGTAGTGTCCGCATTGCCTTGAATGCCTCTGCTGTAGCCGCTGTAAAAACGTGCACCGATTAAGAAGGTCCACAATTTTTCTTTAACGTAATAGCGATGTAAAAAACGGGTTTCGTTGCCCCAATTTTTAAATTTTCCGTGGATGAGGTTTCTAGGGTTTTCAGGAGCATCCGGCCTGCTAATGTTGCCCAAGATACCTAATGCATTGCGATGGGCTAACAATCCGAAAACCTGTGAGTGTAACGTTGTCATTGCGGAAAAGTCGTGATGAACTCCAAGAGCTGCAAGATTCCAATCCACTTCGAACCAATTGCGGGCTCGTTTCGAAATGTTAGGGTTTTGCAAGAACTCTTTGTCAGTAAGTCCGCCGGGTTGTTTAGCTAAATAATATTGCTTGGTAAATTCAAACTGAACTTTCGTTTTTTCAGATAGTTGCTTGCTAAGATTGAAACCACCAGAATAGAGTCTGTAATTGGAGTTAGGGCGCGATTCATTGCCTATTTTGTGCTGGAAGAAGGTGTAGTTTTTCCAACCTTTTTTATCTATTGCGAGGCTTGCAAATGTGCTATGCAAGTTGAATGAACCCATTGTATGTCGGATCGTACTTTCGAATGTCTTTTTATTTGGCCCATCTTTTAAAACAAAGTTTAGCAAACCTCCAAACTGGGTGCCAAATTGGAGCGAGGCTGCGCCCCTGATCAGCTGAATTTCTTTAACAGCTTCAGTAGGAGGAGTGTAATAAGATTCGGGATACCCAAGAGCATCGGCGCTAATGTCGTAACCATTTTGACGAGTGTTAAAGTTAGATGTCCTGCTAGGGTTTAATCCACGTCCACCAATTCCAAGTTGAATACCTGCGGCATCACTTTCCCAAATATTCAGACCTGGTATTTTAGAGTAAATCTGCCGGCCTTGATTAATGGCTTGATTGGAATTAATTGCATCAACGGTAATAACCTCACTTTTTTTTCCCTCGCTAATCAATACCCCTTCAACCGAACGCATCTTGCGAAATCCGTTAATGCCAGATAATTTGCCTTGAATATCTACAGCTTCCAATTTCTGGATGTTGGATTTAAGTCTTGATTTTAAGTTAAGCGTAGGTTGGTTCAAATTGACTTTTTGACTTTGCGTCTGGAATCCAATCGCGGAGAAAACCAAGTTGTGATTTCCGTAGGGAACTGCTAAAAGTACAAACTGTCCTTTGTCGTTGGAGGTTGTTTTAAGGTTGCTGTTTTCAACTTTAACGGTGCAATAGGGGATAGTTTGACCAGTTGAAACCTCTAGAACGGTGCCGCTGATGGTGCCCGAATTTTGCGCAAACAAAAAAAGAGGTATTAGGCCTAGGTAGTGAATTACTGCCCTAGTCACCCAATTAACCCCTCGATCAAGTATTAGCTGCCCCTGTAGCAAAGCGGAAACATTTTACCTGTTAATCACCATCAGTGTCCTGATAGGTGATTGGAATTTCTAGTTGATCACTGGTTTGAACTTTCAATTGAGGAACTAATTTTTGAAGTTCTTCGTAGATCTGTTCAATCAGTGATTTTTGCATCACTACTTGCTCCGATAACGGGTCATTAATTGTGCCAACAAGTTGCTTCACTTTGTCAAATTGTTGTTGTATCAACAACTGTAGGGGTTGTCCATTCGCCGTAGCATTTATGTACTTCAGGTAGTTATCTAATCCTTCTCCATCGTTTCCGGAGGTGTAATTTTTACCTGAGAAAAATTTGTGCGTAGCTATAAGTGCTCGATGAAGAAACGGTAAAGATTTGCTGAAATATACAGCTTCGACGTGCCTTGGCATTGGAGTCTTGGTAATTTGATTGAAAACACCAACTGGGAGGCCAATTTTTGCCTTCCTGATATCCCGTTCATAATATTGCACAAATGCGTTAAACATTGCAGAAACCGAACTTCCAACGGCGTTGCTTGAACTATTATTTACAAACTTGTTTTGGTAATTCGCCCAAGAGTTTACCATTTTCTGGGCATTTGAATTTAGTTCTTCCGCAACTTTTAACATGTAAGTTCGTGCATTTGGTGTAGCCACGTAGAAGTCTACAATTTTTTCACTTGTAGATTTTACACCGTTAACTAAATAATCTAGTGCCTGAAACCCCTTACTGTCAAAATTCTTCGGGACTTTAAGATTAAAGTTGCCACTTTTAATATTGGTGTTTATTTCTGATGTATCAACAGGGTATACATTAGTTTGCGCTAAAAGCACATTTTCCTTTGCCGGTCCAAACTCAAGGAAACCTACATCCTGCCACACCAGTAACGAGTGTTCCCATGAGAGACGCAAAGCTTTCAATGCTGCGTCATTTGGCGCAGCATTGAAAGAAATAACTTTTCCAACTAAAGATTTAGTTGCAGTGTGATAAGCATTATATGCAGGAATAATGTAGTTAGAGGCCATGTTAGACAACATCTTCTTTCTATTGTAGGAATATGCGGATGTTTTTTGGGATGCCGGAGCTTCTGGGTCGCAGCTTGTAAAGGTTATCACGATGCCAGCGAGTACTGCCAATCCGAGTTTGTAGACTTTTCTAGTTCTATCCATAACGTTGATGCTTATCAATTTGCGAAAAAATTACAATTGATCTTTGTATTGTCCTAGTTCAGGAACCGCCTCTACCACTTTATCAATAGCGGTGTTCAGATTGTCTACGGTAATGTCTTTATAGTCAGCGGATATAGAGGTCAAGATTGCGTCAACTTTCGCAGCATCCACATTCATATACCTTAAGTTGTCAACGAAGGCATAGCCTTCGGATAGAGCATGATTCCTAAGGGCAGCATCAAGTATATTTGATTTAGCTGATTTGAAGTAATAAATAGCCGTTCCACCCGAAGTTTTAATCATTTCTTTTACAATAATGTCTTTTTGCGCGTTTCTTGTAGCGTAGTCTTTGTTTGAGATTGCCGCTCTTCCTTTTCTAAATGCCTCAACGATGGATGTGGCACTTTCAAGAACACCTTCTCTTTTATTAGCATACTTACCCCAAAATCTATCGGTTCCACTCGTAGGATAGTCAATTTCTGAAGTAAAATAGCCATAGGCTTCATCCCAATGGTGCTCCATTTCGGTATAATACTTACCGTTTGCAGCATCAACAGCATTGCTATTATCGTCACTGTCCAGATCTTTCAAATAATTCTGAATCATTTGCGAAGCAAATACGGCTCCCATAAGTCCTTTTTCAATTAATTGGGTATACTCTCTTCCGTTAGCATCTTGCAGATATTTCTTAGCAGCATTAGTTGTGCTTTGGTATACTCCTGCTGTACCATCTACTCCATCAACAGAAGATGTGCTGATAGTTGCTATGTTCTCTATGTATTTTTCGAAAACAGATTGAATTCCAGCATCGGCTAAGGCTGTTTTGCTTTTCAATTGTTTACTTGATCCGGTCATGCCGAGTTGGTCCCCGTCTGTCCATGAATACCCGCTGTTAGCATACATGTCAAGCAGCTTTTGTTTATCCAGCGAAGTGCCTTTGGTGTTGCCTGATTTCATATAGGTGGTCATTTCACTGAGCATTTCTAGTCTCTGTTTTTGACCACTGTAACTCACAGTGCTTTTTCCATCAGCGTTGTTGAACTCGTATGTTGTCGGTATGGTGTAATTATTCGTGGTAGGGTAAACACAAGAACCATCATCTTGCTCGGCAGAACTCTTGTAATTGGTTGCCTTTGGATCGGTACATCCTTTCTCTTTTCTGCACGACGAAAATAAGATTGCGGTGCAAATTACAACCGCCGATAATATTGAGTTTAGGTTATAAATGTTCATACGTTTTAAATTGACTGTTTTCTTATTTTGTTTATTTAGACTAAATCTAAATTACAACACAAATGTATAGCTGAGGTATAATTTCGACAATACCAACAATGTGGTATTTTTACTTTTTTTGAAACCTTTTAGACATGGAATTTGGCAAAAATGGCTGCCACAAATTATTCCAGAAAGTGGCGTGCGTTCTGTTTTCTCTGGCGCCCAATCCAAAGGACAATTTATTTACATCTTTCGATCGGACTAGTGTTCCGAATACGTAATCCCAGATAGCAAGGCGAGACCCCATATTTGTGTTAAAATGGGCTTCGTTATCACTGTGGTGAATTTGATGCTGGTAGGGGCTAATTAACACGTATTCTAAAAAATTGAAGTATCGAAGTTTGATGTGCGAATGCCTTAGGTTGGCCCCGAAAAACATGAATGCAAAATTCAAAATATTGATACCAAGAAAAGTGAGCAAACTAACTGATCCGTTACCCAAATAAAGAAATACTCCTGTTATAATTCCTTTGATAATAATACTTCGAAAGTTATTAATTAGAAGCTCAACAGGGTGAATCCGGTATTGGGTAAAAGGGTTTAGCGTGGTTGCAGAATGGTGAACCTTATGGAATTTCCACAGGAATGGAATTTTGTGCATCAAGAAATGCGTGGTGTAGCTGGCAAGATCAGTTACAACAATGATTGTTATAGTGTAATTTATTGTAATACTCGCAACGGACCAGTTTCCAGTAAATGTTCCAAAGCTGTTGATGCAAAACGTATTGATTGCTTCAGTTAAGTTTAACGAGTATACTAACAAAGGCGCGATGAGAATTACTTTAAAAACGCTATTGAATAAAACGAATCCATAATCAATCATTGCAGATTTGCCCAGCCAGATTTTCTTTTTAAACAAAAACGCAAAAAATGGAATTTTTACGCCAGATCGTTTGTAGACATAATAGGCTAGAAGTAGAGAGCTTAAAAGATAAAGAAAGTACGCTCGTTTACTCGGCGAAGTCACGTAGGACAGCGTTAAAGAAAGGCTTTCACGTAAAATTTCTAGGACGTAGTTCAATGTTTCCATGTCTTCTACAGTGCTCAATCCACTTTAAGAATTAAGTTTTAGCAAAGGTAAACAGTAGTTTGGCTAATTAAAATACCGATGTTGTGGTATTTTGCTGACGTAGCTTTTCTCTAGGCGATATCGTCACGAAAATATATTATCTTCTCAATATCGACACGATATTTCCGATAGAACATGGAGTCTTCTCGAACTTCATTTGCTTGGTCCAAAGGTAGTTGGGGGGTAACTAAAGACAGCCGTAAGTTTATCAATGGGGTCTTCTGGATTCTTCGCACTGGATCTCCTTGGCGCGATCTTCCTCACAAAGGTGTTTGGGAAAGTTTGCTCGAAGAGTTAATTGATGAGCCAGATTATGAGTGGCTGATGATAGATGCCAGCCACTCAAAAGTTCACCCCCATGCTTCAGGAGCTAAAGGCGGCAATCAAGATATGAGTCGCACAAAAGGGGGTTCAATACCAAAATACATTTGGCCGTGGATGCGCATGGTATGCCGGTCAGAATTATTGTTACGGACGGTACCACAGCGGATTGCACACAGGCTCGCCACTTGATTGAAGGAATTACTACTGAACACCTGCTCGCTGATCGTGGGCACAACAGTGATGCAATCGTAAATCAGGTTATACAACAAAACATGAATCCGGTAATTCCACCCAGAAAGAACAGAAAGCACCTAAGAGGCTACGACAAAGAAATTTACAAATTGAGACATTTAGTCGAGAACGCATTTCTACATTTAAAAGCATGGAGAGGAATAGCTACTAGGTATGCAAAAAATACAACCTCTTTTTTGGCTGCTGTTCAAATAAAGTGTATCAGTATTTGGGTAAATATCTTATGACGACACAACCTAGTACTTCCTTGCACTATCTATAAAGTTGTCCACAGTATAGTAGAAAGGACTCGGCTGATCAACCATAGGGGAGTGTGCGGATTTGTCAAATATTCTGGAGTCTTTGTATACCGCAGATTGCACGGCGTTATGCGCATAAATGCTAGAATGCGGAGGAACCACTAAATCATATTTACCCGCAAGCATCAGGCTTGGAATGGTAACCTTGGATAGATCAGGTAATAGGTTCACGTTGTCCAGTTCTTCTCTCAAATAGAAATTGGTGACATTGCCACTTATAAAATTATGGAAGGCGTTCATGTTTCTAATATAAGTTACGTCGTTGAATACGCTGGATAGCAAAGAAGTGTCATTTGATCTGATTACCCCATCTTGTGCCAGCCATTGGCTCGATTCATGGCCTTTTTGATTTAGCCAAAGGGAAATGTCGTCTGTGATATTGGATGTGTCGATATTGTTTACATAGTCCAGCACTTCTTGCCACTGTGCAACGTGGAGACCTTCACTAATTTGATCCTTCGCATATTTTCTAAAAAGAATAATTTGATCCTTTACTTCCTGTTTGGCATGAATTGAACCGCACGTTTTTATCCAGCCGCGTAAATTATTTTGGTAGTCCTTTTGGGATACATATTTAGCCACTAACGTTCCACCCCATGAATGACCAAGGGCATAGATGTCGGCTCCATATTTAGCCTTAAGTGCTTTAACAACAGCATTCATGTCGTCAGCCATTGCGGAAATGGTAACGTCACTTTGTGCGTAATTTCCATGGCTCATTCCTTGCCCGCGCTGATCCCAATATGCTAGTGCAAATTTGCGTTCCAAAAATTGCATTCCTTCTGTTAATCGGTATACTAAGCCATCACCACCAGGACCTCCGTGCACAATTAAAATGATTGTTTTATTCTCGATGTTGCCATGAATATGGACCGGCATGTCGGCTCCTTTGTAGCGGACATGAATCGTTTCATGTAGTTCCTTTAAAACTTCTGTTTTTTTGCAACTCGTAACTCCAAGGATCAACCCAATAACAGTGGCTATAATGTTATAATTTCTCATGATTTCTTTTTTGTTTTGGTGATCGTGAAAGGATTCTTGATTCCCCAGGACGGGGCGAATCGCAGTCCGACTTCAAAGTTGAATTCGGGTACAGCGTACGAATTGAAGCCTGTGATAATTGCAGTATGTAGTTTGCAGAAGATCCAGCTGGGTATCGTTGTTTTCAGTTGTTTCCCAAAGCTAAAAGCAACAGAGGGAACAAAATACCCTCTCATCCCTATTGTCTTTTTTACGTTTCCATTATCATCAACTTTCCAAGTTTCTCCTGGGTTCATTCGGATTTGATAGCCTAATCCTAAACTCCCTTCCCAGTAGTAGCGCATTCTTTTCGTATAATGTCTTCTTCCCAACTCTGTATTTAACAACAATGCATGGTAGTTAGGTTTGTCATTGACATAGGCAATGGAAGGGTGACAAAACCATAGTTTTCGAATCGTTTTTGTGCCCCACTGCTTGGTTCGCTCCCTTGTGAGTAATTTAATGTTCCAATCAAAACCAATTTTTATTCCTGTATTCAAGAGCATATTGCTGTAATACGAAATGGTCCATGGAGCAAAGTTTTCTTGCCATAAAACGGAGCTGTCTCCTTTTGTTTCAGGTAAATGATGTTTTGTGTAAGGATTACTAAAACTCCATTGGGGGGTAATTCTTATTCCTGCTTCGATAGAAGGGTGCATTCTGCTAAAGCTGCGTTTTATTGATGGAAACCAAATTCCTGCCTTGATGTACAATGACGAATAGGATTTTTTATGGAACATAATTCCGTAAGTACTAGAAATAGAATGCATAAAGTTTTTGTATTGTGCTCCAGTGCGGTCTCTTGCTATAGCCTTGTCTCTTTGTTGAAACAACCAACCGAGCCCTACATTTAGTTCCGAAAAGCTTATTCCTCTCCAATGTTTGCGCCATCCAAATTCCGTATTGATCAGCAAGGCTATAAAGTCTTGGTCAAACAAATAATTAAGTGAAGGTTGTACAAATAAGACACGGTCAATTCTTCGTGTGGAGAAGCGCGATTTTTTAATACGCTTGTAGCGGATGAGATTAAGATCGGTTCCTATTTTTACTCCTTTGTACAATCCGCCAGTTATTGAAAAGCCCGCGACCAGAGGGGCTTTATCGTTGCGCCATAATTCCGGTTGCTTCAACTCTGGTATTGATTCTTTTTCAGAAGAGTTCATAGTTTGTGAGAAAGCCAGAATACTAGATAGCAATAGCAGGGAGCATATGGAGGTTAGTACTTTCACCGAGTAAATTTTGTTAATGCAATTTATGGTAAAAAATTGTAGTCAAATCAGCTTTATTATTGTGTTGTCATGTTTTTAAAGTTAAGTATCTTATTTTGATGGTTGCCGTTTGATAATGGGGAGAACGAGATAGGGCGATTGGATGTTGAACTGATGTTGACCGTAATGTAATTGGTTAGTTCGGTGTGATGCCTTGTTTCACTCCAGTGCGTTACTAACTTTGCTCAGGTCAATAACCAACAATAATTCAAATTGTGTTAATGGAATTGAATGGACTAGAGAACTTTTATTTCAACCAACCCGAGCCTATTCAAGGATGTTTTCTGGCACTTAGGGAAATAATTCTAAGTCACGATAATCGAATTTCAGAGTGCTTGAAATATGGAGCTCCTTGTTTTTGTGTAGGCAAGAAAATTATATGCTATCTCTGGATGGATAAAAAATTAAAGGAACCATACATTTTAGTTGCCGATGGAAACTTGATTGATCATCCGCTTTTGGAATTGGGTAATAGAAAGCGGATGAAGATTTTGAGAGTACGGGCAGATCAAGATATTCCCGTTAAGGAGGTGCAAGAGGTTCTGCAATTGGTAATTTCTGTGAGGGTTGGATCGTGATGTCAGAAATTCCATACTACGTTTCGATTGGACTTCCTACAAAAAGTGGACAAATTAGTTAAGCGACATTTTTGATATTATTTAGATTCAATGCTGCCCTAAATAATTTTGGAAAATAGAACCCCTTGTGTTGGTTATTTTTCAGGAGCTTATTTCTTTTGAAAGGTTCATCAATCCATTTTTGGAGGTCAATTTTGACGAATACGTTTAGCCTGATAAAAGCTACTAGATTTGACAAGTGCCATTTGTATTTTGCAGTTGCTCTGAGGACTTTTAGAAGAAGTATTGTGATCAATGCGGTCCAGATTTGTATCATCACTGCATTCTTAGAATTGCCAATAAAGGTTTTGATGTGTAGTGGTCTAGTTTCTTCGGACAGTTATTTTATAAAGTTAAGTGTATTAATGTTAAAAACGAGTGGGTCTGGGGGAGACTCATAACTCGTCTGATTTGTATCATAGGTTTCTCTAAGTTGTTTTGCATATCTCTCCACGATTGTTCACCAGCTTCATCGCCATCCATCCAGAAAATGATTTCCTCTAATTGGGTAAGTTGATTAATAGCGGTGCGGTGTTCTGTGGTTAATCCCATTGTTCCGAACAGTGCAAGCACTGTATATTTTTCAGCTACTTCTGTGATGGTTAATAGTGTAGCAGCATCTATAATGCTTTCGGTCAAAATGAGTTTCTTGGTTTTGGGTGATGGATAAAGCACTCGAAGTGTGAGAAGGGGAACTGGATTTGCTAAAGAGCCAGCAACAGCCTGATTCCCTTCTAACAAACCATTGCCCGAACCTAAAAGTTCCTTAGCTTTTAAAATCGCTCGGTACTTC
>JAHDGY010000089.1 GCA_020631555.1 Flavobacteriales bacterium
GTGATAACCTAAATAAGTGGATTTTCAATAAAAAATCCAGAAAAATCAACCCCCCTAAAGGTTTTTAAGGAGCGACTATATAATATCGAAAATGTCGCTTAACTAATTTGTCCACTTTTTTGTAGGAAGTCCAGAGCAAGTCCCGTGGTTAAATCCTGTGGAGTAGGTGATGTTCCGTACACCATTTTACTTGATCCGGAAGGTAGAGTGCTGGCCAAAGGACTACGAGGAAAAGATCTAATGGATTGTCTTGACCAGACGTTTAATGCCACTAAAATCTAGGAGAACGCGCCACTCTTAGCGATTATCTACTACCTCAACTCCTGTATGAGCGGCTGGATCAAATGCAAATTTTGAATCGCTGATGGTCTCATTAATCGCTAGGTCCAGCATGTCTAGAGTCACATTAATTCCGCTTTTACCTTTAACAGTGATCTTGTTAATTCTGTTTTTCTTCGAATCCACACGCATAATAACGGTGTGATATTGCCTATCTCCTGGATTCATGGGGTAAAGTCGGATGATATCTAACTGCTTGTCGTTTTCAGTAACTGTTTTATCGTATTTAGACTTGAAACCCTTTTCCCAGATACTGAATATTTCTGAAGGACTAATTCCTTCTTCTATGTCTTCTACATTATCAATATAAACTTCTCCATCACTTTTGAGAAAAGTCCATACTGTTTTGCCATCGCAATGTCTAGACTGTTCATCAGTTTCGTACAAATACTTTTTGCCTTTTATGAAAGCCTTTCCAATTTGAGTTTCGTTTATGTTATCTCCCCAAATTGTAGTCTTGAAATCTACCGTAACAGTTTTGTATTTCTTCAATTCTGCACTTAATCGATCCAAGATTTTTTGTGCTTTTGGATCTTGATCTGATGGATTAGTCTGACAAAAGCCAAAAGAATATCCAAAAGTTAGAAGTAGGAATAAGGTCAATGTTTTAGCTATGTTCATGCCGCAAAATTATTGAATTTCGTGATCTTTTCTTTGTGCAGCCAAAAATTGTTCCAAAGCCATAATGTCGGGTATTAAAACCTCCCTTGCTTTACTCCCTTTGTGCGGACCAATAATACCTGCGGTTTCCAATTGATCCACTATTCGTCCGGCTCGATTGTACCCAAGTTTTAGTTTCCTTTGCAGCAAAGATGCAGAACCTTGCTGGTGATTAACAATTACTTCAGCAGCTTCTTCAAATAGTGAATCCCTCTCCTCGTCACTGAAATCTTTATCCTGAGATGCGGATTCATCCACATATTCTGGCAACAATAGAGCGTCAGGATATCCACGCTGACCTCCAATGAAATCCGTTATCTCTTCCACCTCAGGAGTGTCAACAAACGGACATTGAAGTCTAATTAACTCATTTCCTGGAGAATAAAGCATGTCTCCACGGCCGATTAGTCTATCTGCTCCGCCGGCGTCCAATATAGTCCGGGAATCAATTTTTGATGTAACCCTAAACGCAATTCGAGCTGGGAAGTTAGCTTTAATTATACCTGTTATAACGTTCACAGAAGGCCGTTGTGTGGCCACAATTAAGTGAATTCCGATAGCACGAGCAAGTTGAGCCAACCTGGCTATTGGAGTTTCAACTTCTTTGCCGGCAGTCATTATCAGGTCGGCAAACTCATCTATAACCAGCACGATATAAGGTAAGTAGCGATGTCCATTTTCAGGATTCAACTTTCGTCGCACAAACTTGGCATTATACTCCTTGATATTTCTGACCATTGCGTCCTTGAGCAGTTCGTATCTGTTATCCATTTCGATACAAAGGGAGTTCAATGTTGCAACAACTTTGCTGGTGTCGGTTATAATAGCATCTTCTTCGTCTGGCAATTTGGCCAAAAAGTGTCTTTCAATTTTGTTGAATAATGTAAGCTCAACCTTTTTCGGGTCTACCAGTACAAATTTCACCTGAGATGGGTGTTTTTTGTACAGAATTGAAACAAGAATGGCGTTTAGTCCAACTGATTTACCCTGACCTGTAGCACCGGCCATTAACATGTGCGGCATTTTGGTCAAATCCGCAATGAATGTTTCATTGGCGATGGTCTTTCCAAGTGCTAACGGTAATTCCATTTCCGAATTCTGAAACTTGTCGGAAGCAATCAAGGTTCGCATTGAAACAATGTCGGGCTTAGAGTTTGGGACTTCGATTCCGATTGTACCTTTTCCAGGCATTGGCGCAATTATTCGAATTCCCAAGGCGGCGAGGCTCAAGGCGATATCGTCTTCAAGATTTTTGATTTTTGAAATCCGCACACCAGGAGCCGGAACTATTTCATAAAGTGTAACTGTCGGTCCAATGGTTGCCTTAATCTTGGAAATACTAATATTGTAGTTCGATAGCGTTTCAATAATTCGGTTTTTATTGCCCTCTAATTCCTCTTTATTGATGCTGATATTTCCCCCCCCATGATCGGCAAGTATTTCAATGTTTGGAAGTATGTACGAGGATAGGTCGAGTTTTGGGTCGTATTCTCCAAACTCCTTCACCATTTTATTCAAATCACGATCACTGAGTACTTCATCTTGATCATCAGCGACCTTAACTTCCATAGCCTCTTCTTCAAGCGGTTCAGATATATTTTCCGTAGAGGAAACTTCCAGCTGATCGGAATCTTCAATTATTTCCAAAGTCTGGTCCTGCGCATTTTCTTCCGAAGATTCCGTGATTTCAACTTCGAATCCTAAGTCTAAATCTATTTCATCTTTGGAATCATGACTTACAGAAGGCTCGTCAGGAGTTTCCTGAATAACGGATTCTGTATTAATTAAATCCTCAACAGGCACTGTTTTAGAATTCTGAACTGAATTTTCGTTTATAGGTTCTGGTTCAGTGCTTTTAGAAAAATTTGACAATTTTCGTGTCGCAATAGCAACAAGATTTTCCCAATTCGGATTGAAGAGAACGATCACCCCAATTAAACCAGAAAATAGAATGAAAAATACTGTACCAATGCTACCAACGGCTTTACCTAACCAATGTGCAATTTGATATCCGAATGTCCCTCCGGCAAAATCGTGCGGTGGAGGAAAGGCGAATGCTAAGGTAATTGAAAGCCAAACAGCGCTAACCGAAGCTATTTGAGCAGTTCTTCCTAGTGGTAAAAGCGATATTTTTAGCAAGGCCCGAACGCCCAACAGAAATGTAAAGAAAGCCAGTAGTAATGAACTTATTCCAAATGCATTGTGCATTAATTGGTGCGCAATAAAGGCCCCGAGTTTACCCAGCCAGTTTTTGACTTCTGCATCGGATTCTTGGAGAATAACGAATGACCAAAACCCTTGACTATCTACCTTGTCCTGATCTATTTGCCATGAAAACATGTAGGAAATCATGCTGATAAATAAATAGATAGAAACCAAAATTAGGATTACACCAACCGACCGTCTCAACTTTTGTTGTTCGGAGATTTTTTTCCGCCAATTGGTTTTCTTTTTGGCTGGTTTGGATTTAGCCTTCGCCTTTGATTTTTCTGAGGTTCGGTAAGAGTTTGTTTTTTTAGCCATTCTAGCCAATTCGTATTGATGTACGTTGCTTACAAAGGTACCTATTATGGGGCCTTTTTAAATGTCATCTACTGGTGTCATGTTAACACAAGCCTGTTAATACCATTTGCAAGTTTCGTGTCGTTTTACGCGATATAAACGATTATAAATGAATAAATTGTTTGTAGCGTTAATTCAGGTTTAAATCATCTAATAATTTGGGGATTGAGGAAGAGATCATTTCGTTTTGCAAGATTTCGTAACTCGAGGGGGGTAAGTTTTCTTGATTCGACCGTCCACCAAATGATGAATGGAATCGCATACATTGCTCAGTGTCGAAAAAATATGGGATGAAAGAATTACGATTTTGTTTAGTAACTTTAATTTTAGCAAAACTTCGTTTAGAATTATGTTGCTTTGAATATCAACACCATTAAAGGGTTCATCTAGAATGAATATTTCATTTTTTTGAAGTAGAATGCCAAGCAGTGCTAGCTTTTTCTTCATCCCGGTAGAGTAGTCGGATGCGTAGCGATGTAGTGGCAGTTCGAACAATTTGGTTTCTGGTGCTTTTTCGATATTTCGAGCCTTACACATTAAGGTGAGGTATTCTATTGCCTGTAAGTTTTGAGAGGAAAACGGGATTTGTTGGTAGAAATCCACAAACGTTTTTTAGTACCCCTTGAGAATATTTAATCGACCTATTAAATGGAATTAGATTGGCAATACATTGAAATAACGTATATTTTTCCGCTCCATTTTCTCCTACTATTCCAGTAATATGACCGGGTTTGAATTGCAAGGATATCTCATCCAGAACAACTTTATCTCCGAACGATTTGCTCAATTTTTCAATATCCACTTGCGAACAGAAAAGGGAACCAAGAAGCACTGCAGCGACTAAAGAGAACAAGCCTAAATTGAAATTATTGGCATTGATTGAAATGCACGTCAGTGCATAAATACAAAGTACTAGCCACCAATGTCGCCGAAAACCTACCGTGTACTCGTAAGGGTTTTTGGAAAAAGGTGTTGGTAATGCGATTGAGTTAAACTTACGCACAGGGGCATAAGCCATACATGGTGAGACAATAGCCATTGCAATACCGCAATTTGTTAAATCGAACAGAAAATAGTGGAATGAAAATCAAAGACCTAAGATGGAGTTTTCAACCAGGGGGATTTGACGAATTTGATTATCCGTAAAAATTTGCCGTAGGGTAGAGGTTCTGGACTCAGTGTTTAAAGTAAAAATTAACCAAATCAGACAAACGGCATGTCCAAATGCTCCACATTCAGGAATTGTTAGAATTTTCCACATAACCAATTCGGAAAAGCTAATTACTAACAATGCACCTAAAATAGGATTAATTCCTTCATCCTTGAAAAATCTGGAAATCCTGCTTATTTGTATTCTGAAAAAGTACTTAGTTAATATTGATGCTAACAGTAACGCGAACTAAAAGGTGAAATTATTTTGCAGCAAGCAAAATAACATTTGTGAGAACAGACAGCGATTTAACATTTACTTGATGAGCAATCGTTCTGTGGTTGTTCCTTTTGAGTGTAAAATATCTACGAAATAAAGTCCGTGTTGCCAGTCATTTGTGCGGAGCTCATGTTGGCCTGCTCTAACTGATTTTTCATAAACTTGCTTACCTAAACAGTTTCGAATAATAATTTTTGTCCTCATTATTTGCCCCCAATTTATGGTGCAAACATCTTGGGTCGGATTGGGATATACCAGTAGTTGTAGATTGTCATTTTTGCTTTTATCGCTAACTCCAACAACACCATTTATGTTATATTTTGAGAAAAACCTCCATATTTCTTCGCACGCATTGAAGTCTTGACAAGCCACACCAGCTATTATTAGTGGTGCGCCAGGCCATGAGTGTCCTCCGTTATTAACTTTAAACAATTCTACAGATGCTCCACTGGTTCCACCTTGATATACAAAATGTTCGGCATTACAACCATCTGCGGTGTTGATATCTGGAATAACGGAAATCGCCCCATTCGAATTACATTTATTGTGGTCAATCCAGTGGTCTACTATTTCTTGAACGGACATAAAAGTATCTGATCCCATGTACGGTAAAACGTGATCAGCCGTCCCATGAATGTGCATGGTAGGCATTGGCTTCTGGAGGGTACAGGTAGTAAGATGATCTTTAGCCATTAACCCCGTAACAGAGGCAACAGCAGCAAATCTATTTCCCAGTTGACAGGCTAGATAATAGCTCATAATACCACCGTTTGACATGCCTGTAGCGTATATACGCTGCATATCGACATTGTATTTTTTTGCTAATTCATCGATAAGCGCGGATACGAATCCAACATCGTCGGCATTGCTTTGTCCTACATTCCAGTGGGTTATCCCATCTTCGTTTTTTAGTCCTTGTGGTAGAACAATTATAAAATTGGCTGTGTCTGCAATTTTTCTGAAATCACCGTAAAAATATTGTTGCCACGCGGCACTGCTTAAACCGTGAAAATTGAATACCAGTGGGTAAGTTTTATTCTGGTCGAAGTTTACAGGTTCATATAAGATGTAGGTCCTGTTTTCACCGTCATGATTCAAATCGCCGTTAACTTGCCCTTGTCCCCATATTTGACTAGTGGCAAAAGCTAAAAAGATCGTTAAATGTATTAGTATCTTCATAATAGCCTACAAATATCGGATAAAAAAGAGTTGGTTACACCAGTGTAACCTAGGACCAATCTGTAAAACATACTTTTACTAGTTTATTCAATACATAAGCACCTTTAAATATCACAGTTGATCCAAGTTCTTACAAGGGTTCTTTTCTTGTTAGGGTCCTCGTGGTCAATAAAGGCGCTTCGATTATGACACAAAAAGCGGTTGTTTATAAAAAGCATATCACCACGTTTGAGGTCGATCGAACAAACATTTTTATTGTCGTCGAAGTAGTTGTCAATCAGGTTCAGCGCAATTTCCAGACCGTCAGGAGGTTTAATTCCGGCTTTTTCATAACCAGTAGCTATCCAGTAGCGCATATAGCGACATTTGAACCCTGATGAGTCGAAACCAAAAACCGGAAATTGATTGTTAAGTATGGCTTCCTGGTTTACTTCTACACCCGGAGTAATTACATCTCGAACCAGTGGTTTAGTAAGAACATCTAAAGACTTTTTATTGTGATTGCTCAACCATCGATATAGGTTGGCTGCATTTGCAACCAACGATCGTCCGCCACTCAAACTAGGCTGAAGACACAATAATCCCACTATGTCGGGACTGTATGTTTTTGCTGTACTGTCTGTATGAAAACCAGTTGACGCTCGTGTTTTAGACACAGGAATAGCATGCTTGGTATGATCGAAACCACGGTCTTTGACATCAAACATTACTCCATATCGGTCGTTTAGTTTACCAAGTCCTCTTGCAACCAAAAGGTAAATAGCCCGCAATTGTAAATCAGATAGTGTATTTGGAGCGCGGAAGCAAACCAGTCCAGGTGCATTTAGTAAGAATTTTCTGTGCGAGGTTGTCCAAATGCTCAATCGACAATTATGATCTAACAATTTAAGGATAGAATTTGAATCAGCTTTTTTTGGCAGTTTGCTAAGATCGACAAGAAGCTGGTCAACTATCGATTCCGGAATTTCAAGGATTAATTCCTCTACATTTGGTGCCGATGGTTGCCAGCATAGCTTATCCATCAATTTATTGGTGCTCATTGTTTTTGGATCTTTAACCCAACATGCAGTGGTAAATCAAAGAGTGGTTTGAAAAACTTCTCATCTAGCGCAATATGTTCTTCGTTAATTCTAAGTTCCTTGATTTGGGGGAGAGTCGTGAAACCGGCTTTGGCTAAAGCATTGAAGTAATCTTCAAACGTTTTGTGAACGCACTGAACATGAACAGGAATTCCATCTCGTCTCCAAATTTGTCCCGGAAATAGCTGGTCACGGCCACTAAAATACCCTCCTGATGTAGTAAAATAGAAAGGATATTTGTCTTGCTTTAAAAATGCCAAGCACGGATGCGGTACTGAGAGCACTAAATGGCCTCCAGGTTTCAGCATTTCGTATATTTTGCCGAACGTTTCTTCCGTATCTTTGACGGACAAATAATTGAACAAAAACATTGCAATAACTAAATCATATTGCTCAGTTTTCGTCTCTATTTCTCGGACGTCTTTTGCTTCGTAAACAATATTAGTGAGACCTAGACTTGCCTTTTGCGCGTTGGCCTGTTCAATCATTTTTTCTGAAATATCCGTGGCATAGATTTCACTAGCACCTCTTTTCATAATTTCTCGACTTACATAGCCTTCGCCGCATCCGATATCTAGAACTTTTAAACCATTTAGTGGTTCGCAGAGATCAAGAATAAAAGGCCTAGCTGAGTAATCGGATAACAATATTGGTTCTTTTCTTGCCCAGTCGTCTGCTTGATTATTATATAGTTGTTGTGTGTTCTTTTCTACTTGCATATTGTTTAGTTCTTGTTACCATATCATTCCAAAACATCGCTCGCAAATTGAGGGCTTTTAACATTCCCTTTCTGAGTTCCCAGAAATTTGCTTCATCCTCGTCTAGAAATTCCTTGGCTATGTTCAACATAATTTCTCCATGTTCATCGTCAATTTCAGAGTGCAATTCGAAAAAGACATAATCACGCCTTTCGACATTCGTATGGTTAATAATAGCCTTGGTAATGTGCTTGTACACGTGTTTTACGATGCTTTCTGTTCCTAATCCAATAAGACCCATGGCCTCGGCTGGTGATGCCTTTTCTATTGTGTTTAAGAACATTTCTCGCCACAACAAAACAGCTTCCGAAAGATCAGACTCATGAGCTCCAATCGCAGACTTGAATCTTTTGAATAACTGAGGATGTGGTATGCCTTGTACCCATTCCGATTTTATCCCAAGTTCCTCTAGTTCTTCGAGCTCTTCGGCAGGTAAATGGCCTCCTTCTTCAGCTAAATTTTCTACGAGGTGCATTCGGTGGTGGTGAACCTTGAGTTTCGACATTGCTGTAGTTAGGTATCGCGGAAACCAAGAAGTATATCCTTCATATTGCACTGCAAAGTCAGCAAGTGCAATTTGCATATCGTCAAATTTACCTTCGGCCATTGCCAAGAGATAAGGGTGATTGATAGCTTCATGGTTTTCAGCTTCCAGCAATAGTTCTTGAATAACGTTATCCCTTGTTGCTTCCATAATGGTGGTGTTTATTATTTGGTTTTACGTTTTGATCACCAATGGGCGCCCCAAAATTTTTGCAGTAAACGCTCTATCCCTTTTTTTTAGATAAAGTGAAAAGTTTGATTAGGTTTCGAAATTGGGGTGATCTTTGAGTGATCTAATTTCTAACAAGTTAAGCCAATTATTTTTTGTTTGCAACTCTTAAATGTATATTAAATGACGTGAAATCGACAAAACACGAATAAAATTCGGCTAAACAAGTGTTTTAAAAAATTGAAAAACAGTTTGTTGTTTTTGTGTTTGGCAGGGTAAATAGCAGATTTTCCATTTATTTAAACCGACCTGATAATTGGATTAAATATTCGTTTATGTCTGCAAAATCATCGCTTTTTCATATTTAAAGCACATTCGTTAAATTTATTCTATGAACAGGTTGGTATGGATCGGTTTGTACATTTTGTGTTCGTGGAACCTCAGCGCAGCGACAGATAAATATCGGTTAAGTTTACGAGACGATCCGTCTACCACTATCACCATTGGGTGGAATCAAATTTCTGGTGATAGGCCTATAATATATTACGGGCAAAATGACCACGGTGCAGATTGGAAATTGTACAAGGATTCAGTACAAGTAAGCAGATCAGTAGTTTTCAAAGGAATGCGAAACCAGTTCGTCAGACTTAGGAATTTGAAGCCAAACACAGCATATTTTTTCGTGATAAAAGATGAAGAAGATATTAGTCGTAGATTGTGGTTTAAGACCGCTCCCAACGATCGATCACATCGTTTATCATTGATAGCGGGTGGGGATTCAAGAAATTATCGTGGACCCAGACAAAACGCGAATAAACTGGTTGCTAAACTTAGGCCGAATGCAGTATTATTTGGGGATTGCTGGAACTCAAACCGATTGGTTGCAATCAGATTTGACTAGCAACGCACAGGTAGCTTGGAAAATGGCTCAGTATCATAAGCCAATGCGTCCCCATGCTTCCGGAAAGCCAGAGGGGCACATGCAATATAAATACTGGGCAAAATTGTTTAGCAAACATCAGGTTAAGTTGGTTGTTGAATGTGATGCACATACGGTTAAAACCACTTGGCCAGTTATTCCATCTGTGGCAAAAGAAGCAGAAGAGGGGTTCATTCGCAACGATAGTTCAGGAACGGTGTACATTGGTGAAGGATGTTGGGGAGCGCCTTTGCGACCGAATAACGATAAGAAGAATTGGACCAGAGCTTCCGGTAAGTTTAACCAACTCAAGTGGATTTTTGTCGACCAAAAGAAAATTGAGATTAGGACGATTAAAGTTGGAATTTCTGATTCGGTGCGGCAGGTTGATGACAAAAATATGTTTGAAGTGCCAGATGGCTTGGATATTTGGTCGCCAGAATCTGGTGCGGTTGTTACCATTGAACATCCAGACCCTCAACCGACGGTTGAGGGTCTGGATGTTCATTAATGGCGGAATAGTTAAAACTGCTTTTTGCCGTGGGATGAACCGCTATTCGTTCATATTTATAGAGACCTTTGAATAATTCAGATTGAGATTTTGGAAACTGTTTAGTGTGACTTTTT
>JAHDGY010000090.1 GCA_020631555.1 Flavobacteriales bacterium
TTAAATTGTGGGAAACTCCTTTCCTTTTCAGACACACTCTTCTGGACGGGTATCGCTAAAAGACTTGTCCTTGCCAGAAACAAGCTGCTTGCGATCTTCTAAAGGAATCATAACACCTTTTTTTAACCATTCATTTTCCATATTCAATCTCCCAATTTGTTTGTACAAATCTTCTTTCTGGCTTTCTGATTCCTTGAGATCCACCAGATGTTTGTCATCCCCAAAGGCTTTTTCCGCATTGTTCAGAAACTCCTTTTTCCAAGCACTAATCTGATGCGGATGAAGGTTGAATTGCTCGGCAAGTTCTGATAACGTCTTGCGCTCTTTTAATGCCTCCAATACAACTTTTGTTTTAAAGGAAGCGCTGAATTTTCGTCGTGTTCGTTTCATTTGACAGAAATTTAATTATTCATTTTTTCCTGTCCAGTTTTTTTAGACCACTACATTATTAATTGGAAATATGGTTTGGCACTAGTTTCGGTAGCAACGGTGATTGATTTGCCAATGTCATAAACCGTATGGTTTTGTCCAAAGGCCAATTGTGAACTGATAGCAAACAGTCCAAGTAGCAATTTTCGCATTTTAGTAATGATTTGAATTAATATAATTAATGCGCTGAACTTAATTCTATTTATGCGGAGTAATTGCCGATACAAAATTCCGGCATTCTTGTAAGGCTAACGGGACTTTTGGGAAGGTAACATGTGAAGTTACGGATGGTATTTGTTTAGGTTCAGTTTCTATGAGTTGAGTTTTGAATTCAATGAATAAATTAAAAAACAAGACTAATATTTTGTTTTTCCCAATATCCCAGTCAAATATTTGGGCAAAAAACAGGCTGCATTATTGCAAAGCTAACGTTAGTTTTTGGTCGTGAAAGGAAATGCAAAATCAGGACAATAAAAAAGGGCCGGTTTTTGCCGGCCCTTTATGAAAAAATTTAAGCTCTAGTTACTTAGAATTTCTCGATAATTAATGTAGAAGTTTGATTTCCAGATCTAGCTTCTAGGAAGTAAATTCCAGGTTTTGCTTCTAACGTATATTCAATTAAACTTTGCCCGTTGCTGTTGAATTGATCAATTGACCTTCCGTCTACAGAGTAAATAGTAAATGAAAGTTCTTGTGCGTTCTCCAATTCAATTTTCATAGCACCGCTTGTTGGGTTAGGAAAAGTCTTCATTCCAATAGCTGGAGCTAGTTCATTAACAGAAGTCGTTTTAAGACTAAGACAAGTAGATGTTGCTTTACATTTTCCAATAGTAATTTCTACTTTAAAGTTTCCTGCTTTGTGTTGGATCATTTTTCTAGTAGAATCCTTAAGTTTTGTGTCGTTGTTATCACAATCGAACCACTGATACTTTGCATTAGCATTAGCCTCTTTAGCCACAATTGCATTTAGAGTTTCATTTATTGCAGTTGTTGTGTCGATTTTAACAACCTCAAGATCTAAAATGAAAACGGTGTCACACGCAGCTGCCGTTGGTGCTGGCTGGATAGCTTTTATAATCGTATCATTTTTCAAATTCGCATTTGCCAGTGCCCAGCTGAAGCTATTGCACTCCGTTTTTCTGATGGTGTCAGCCACTGGTCGGTTGATGGTCAATTGAAGGGTTCTGATTGTATCACAAGCGTTTGCTACTTCTAATGTATCAGAAACGGTAATACTTTCCTTGTATATTGCTTTGTTAGCCTCCCAAGTGAAAGTTTTGCATACGTTTTCAACTTGAGGATCCTGTAAATACACTCCGTGATCTAAGTCTAGAACAAAAACGGTATCAGCCTCCATACCAGTAAATTCTACCAAGTGCTTAACAATTGTATCCTCATCGTACGTCTTTGTGTTTCTCGCCCATGTGTAATCATCACAAGAGTGAACTTTTTCATTTTTCGTTGGAATGTTGAATGTCAAATTGAGTGTAAATAAAGTATCACATCCGTCTGCAACAACTTTTGTGTAAGTCACAGTTGTATCCGATTTGTAATTGTACTTAATTTTCTCGTTTGCAAGTTTCCAATCATACTCTCCTTTTTTCGATGTATCCGCTAAGGTTTTCTTGAATGGTGCAATTTCCAAGTGCAAATAGTACATTGTATCACATACGTTGTTAAAGGTCAACTTATGCTCATAGTCACCAGATCTATCATATACCTGTTTATTAACGGGCCACGTGTATGACTTTTCACATTGAACAATTGTATCATAAACAGAAAGTGTACCTATTTCTAATTCTAAAACATTAGTAGTGTCACACTGACCATTTTTTCCTTGGGCAATGTACGTATAACGTCCTGAAATTGTATAGGTGGTATCCTTATCCGTTCTAGCAGCCCATTTGTAATTTTCGCAAGCGTAAGCTTTTGTTTTTTGATCAGCAGGTTTTGGATTAATGGTCAATTTATAAGTTATAATTGAATCGCAATCGCCAATTTTAGAAGGTATAGTGTCCATATAATCACCGGAAGAAGTCCATTCCTTTCCTTGTCGTGGTGAAAATTTTCCGCATGCAGTTATTGAAATTGTAGTGTCCTTTTGACATTTAGCTACGATTTGCAAGATTGGTCTGAAAGGTGTCGAAACATTACCTTTGACAGTTGCGCAGTTTTGACCATTTGAACCAGTACCGATAAAATATTTGCTCAAGTAATTTGGCATCTCACGGGTGATTACATCTTCAGGTTCCTCGTCTCCACTTAACTTACAAAATTGAATAACCATATGGTCTTTCCCGTCCCATTCGAATGGATTGTCAAGACTGGCAGTATGCCAACCATTAACTTTGCCAGAGTCCACTAGATTTGTTCCGACTTTATTGGATGCATTTAGCGGTACAAAAACTGCTGCATTACTAAGTTGCGATGAATCAGAATAGTCATCTGTTAAGTAGAGATCGTAAACTTTTTTCTTGGCTGAACTGTCCGATTTAACGTGCCATCGGATTTCGATAATTTTATGTCCGGCCTTTAATCCAGCGTTTAGAAGCTCCTCTTCAGTGATCAACAATTGTGATTTGGCCGTACTGAATTTGGAAGTTATTAATTGGAAATATGGTTTGGCACTAGTTTCGGTAGCAATGGAGTCTGGTTCGCCAATGTCATAAACCGTATGGTTTTGTCCAAAGGCCAATTGTGAACTGATTGCACACAGCCCTAATAAGAGATTTCTCATTCTCATTTTTATAAAATTTTGAAATTAATACGTTAAATATTGCAAATCTATGTCTTATAATCAGTTATGTAGAAACATTGCAGGTGATAAAATAGAGCTATTATTGTAAGGCTAACGAGTGCTTTTTAGGTTCAAAATGTCGGTAATTTGACTTAAGGGCAACAGAATTGAATTTCGATTTATTTCATTTATGTTTCTTCGAATTGGGTTGTTAAGCATTTAAATGGTGTGTCAAGACCATTCATGTGTGAAAACTTTGGGCAGAAAAAAAAAGTACTCATTATTGTAAGGCTAACGCATTTTTTTTGGCTTAAAATTAAGCAAGGCATCACGATCCTTTTCAATTTACATAAGTGTTTATGGCAATTGTCTACCAACCAAATTATAAGCTATTTTAACAAAATATGCAATCGTTGATTCCTTTAAAATTCTATTTTGAAAAAACAAAAATCACTCTGAATAATTGCTAATTTGAAGTCACTAAAGGCTGAATCATGAAAATAAAAAAGGTGCTAATTGCCAATCGAGGGGAAATAGCAATTCGAATTTATCGTGCCTGTGCGGAAATTAATGTTAGGACTGTAGGAGTATATACATATGAAGACAGATATTCGCAGCACCGATACAAGGCAGACGAGGCGTATCAGATTGGAGTGGATGATCAACCTCTTAAACCATATTTGGATATTGATGAAATTGTCAATTTGGCGGTTGAGAAGAATGTAGATGCGATTCACCCTGGTTATGGATTTCTTTCCGAAAATTCTGAATTTGCCAGGAAGTGTGTCAAAAATAATATTCTGTTTATCGGACCTCGGCCCGAAGTAATGGACGCACTAGGCGATAAGGTTGCGGCCAAACGTGTCGCTAAAAAATATGAAGTTCCTATTATTGAGAGCAATAAACAGGTACTTGAAAATTTTGACATTGCGCTAAGTGAAGCAAAGTTGATAGGCTATCCGGTTATGTTAAAAGCTGCTTCTGGTGGAGGAGGTAGAGGGATGCGGGTAATTCGGGATGATGATGAACTGCGAAGTGGTTTTGTTGAAGCACGGCGAGAGGCTGAAAATGCTTTTAGCGATGGAACATTGTTTTTGGCGAAATTTGTTGAAAGTCCAAAACACGTTCAAGTATAAATAGTAGCCGACAATCATGGGAATATACGGCATTTGCACGAACGAGATTGTTCCGTGCAGCGCAGGTATCAGAAGGTAATTGAAGTTGCGCCTTCATTTGGATTGCCGGATGAAGTGCGAGCGAGTTTGTACGATTATGCTGTTCGGATTGCGGAGGAGGTACAGTATAATAATGTAGGTACCGTAGAATTTCTAGTTGATCAAGATCATAAAATCTCGGATACAAGTAGAGCATACCGTAACAGAAATGGTTACTGGAATTGATTTGGTTAAAACACAAATTTTTGTAGCGGCCGGATTTAAGCTTGATTCCAAGGAAATTAAAATCTACGGTCAAGAGTCTCTACATCTGAAGATCCAGAAAACGACTTTAAACCCGATTATGGCACGATAACAACCTACCGCAGTGCAGCGGTATTCGGAATCCGGTTAGATGTTGGAGGTGTATATCAAGGTGCAACCATTCTTATGACATGCTGCAAGTTGCAGAGGGATATACCAAAAATCACCCGGAAATATTTAGTCTCGAGGTTTGGGGAGGGCTACATTTGATGTTTGTCTGCGCTTTTTACATGAAAACCCTTGATCTAGATTGCGAAAGTTAAGAGAAGCGATGCCTAATATTTTATTCCAAATGCTTTTGCGCGGATCGAATGGAGTAGGGTACACAGCTTATCCAGACAATTTAATTGAATCATTTGTGGTTAAGGCATGGGAGAATGGAATGGATGTTTTCCGGATTTTTGATTCACTCAACTGGATAAAGGCCATGGCTCCAAGCATTGAATATGTGAGGACAAAAACGGAAGGAATTGCACAAGCAGCCATTAGCTATACTGGCGATATTTTGGATGTAAATAGAATTAAATATCCATTGTCTTATTACGTCCAGTTGGCAAAAGATCTTGAGAACGCCGGAGCGCACATGATTGCAATTAAGGATATGGCTGGACTGCTTAAACCGTACGCAGCTGCAGAATTGGTTGGGGCTTTGAAAGATTCGGTAAATGTTCCAATTCATTTGCACACGCACGACACGTCTTTGTTACAATCTGCTACATATTTGAAAGCAATAGAAGCTGGAGTTGACGTGGTGGATGTAGCTTTGGGAGGGCTTTCTGGATTAACCTCTCAGCCGAATTTCAATAGCATTGTTGAAATGTTGAGGTTTCACGAAAGAGAAAATACAATAGATGTAAAAAAGTTGAATCAGTATTCCAATTATTGGGAAGATGTTCGGGAACTTTATTATCCTTTTGAAAGTGGTTTAAAGGAAGGAACTGCTGAAGTTTTTCACCATGAAATTCCAGGTGGTCAATATTCTAACCTTCGACCTCAAGCCAATGCATTGGGGCTTGGGGATCGTTTTGAGGAGAGGCCCAATGCACATATGAAGCCCATAGACTTCACCAACGAATTTCAAGTCTTCTGTGCGAGATTTCAACCCGGCTTTGCTCGGTCAATCGAATTCGAAGATTTTCTTTCTTATCAATTATACCCGAAAGTCTTTGAGGATGCCTACGAGATGTTTCGCAAATACGATAGTCTTGCTGTAATTCCAACCAAAACTTTTTTCTACGGAATGGAGGTTCACGAAGAAACCATTATTGCTATCGCACCTGGAAAGTCAATATTTGTCCAAAACTCCGGCAGACGAAGAGGGTAAGCGGATTGTATTCTTTAAGGTTAACGGCCAGAATAGGTTTGTAGAAGTTCAGGATCGGTCGTTGGCTGTTGAAAAGATTGAAAATCGGAAGGCAGAACCAGAAGATTCCAAGCAGATAGGTGCACCCTTACAAGGTTTGTTATCCAAAGTATTTGTGAAGAAAGGGCAGAAGGTGGCGAAAAATGAGCCACTATTCGTAATTGAAGCCATGAAAATGGAGACCACAATCACGGCTTCAGAGTCCTGTGAAATTCAAAATATTTCCTTGAACGAAGGAACGTTGGTGAATGTCGAAGATTTAATTATTCAACTCAATTAATCAAGGCTTGCGATAACCGTAATTTCCACGTTTACTCCTTTTGGCAAACCTTTTACAGCAACGCATTCTCTTGCTGGGTATGGCGCTGAAAAATATGAGCCATAGATTTCGTTAACGGATTGAAACAAATCCATATCCGACAAGAATATGGAACATTTTAGCACGTTGTCAAAAGTAAGTTCGGCTTGTTTTAATAGTGCCTCAATATTTTTCATTACCTGATGTGTTTCCTCTTTAATCGTGTTGGTTAACAGTTCACCAGAATCCGGATGGATGGCAATTTGACCACTAGAGTAAAGTATTCCGTTAGCAATTACTCCTTGGCTGTAAGGGCCGATTGGGGTTGGGGCGTCTTTCGTTTCAATTGTTTTTCTCATCTAAAATTATCGTTTAGGTGTTTAGTTAAAGTCAAGCCACGAAAATTAGACAATTAGAGAGAACTAGCTACTTTTGTAGCGCAAATTGCTTCATCGCTTCGGGAATCCGAAGAGGAAAGTCCGGGCAGCACAGAACAGCATGCTTCCTAACGGGAAGACACTTAGGGATAAGTGATAGAAAGTGCAGCAGAAAGTATACTTCCTCGACTTGTCGGGGTAAAGGTGAAAAGGTGGGGTAAGAGCCCACCGCTCCACGCGGTGACGCTGGAGGCATGGTAAACCTCATGCGCTGAAAGCTCAAATAAACCAAGGCTGACCAATGGTCTGTAGGGTTGTTCGCCCAATCTTGGAGGGTAGAGTGATTGACCCTGTTAGCGATGGCAGGGCTAGATAAATGGTGAAGGCTTTTTCGAAAGAACAGAATCCGGCTTACATGTTTGCAATCCAAATTAAATGGTCGTGCCGAAAGGCACGACCATCATTGTATACACCAGCAAGGGCTAAATCGGTAATTTCCCCCAATTATAATTTTGAATTATTGAATGTATTAGAATATAAATTATATTTGCCGACGTAAAAGTTAGCAGTCGTTGTAAAAAGAGAACTGAGAATTCACATTTGATTCTTGGCGGTGTTTTGTAAAGTTGGCCGCTAACTTGTCCTAAACCATTTAAGAGTTATACCATGAAATCAAAATCAAATATTGTAGGATTACTTTAGTCTAGTTAGTCGTGTGTTCTGTTTGTGAAACAGGTTGTTACTTGTTGGTAATGGTGTTGAATAAATCCATAGCTAAATATTAATAGAATATAAATGTAGTAGGGGAATTACATTGCACATTTTAATGCTTGTACGTTAGAGTATTGTCACTATTTTAATCCAGGTGCTTTTTTTACGCCAGTTGTTGATCAGGTAAATTTTCCGATTTGTAGTTCTTCGCTATAACAATAAATTTGTGCAGCTAATTGAAATGCAACAGTTGTGAATCGAATTGAACTTACCCATATTGTTTTGTGTAGTTAATTCTGTGCTCACTGGCAGCGCCGCAACTTTATAAAGAAATAAACTATGAGGGTATTGGTAAGAGTTTTTGTTATGCTGATCTATATTTTGATTTGCATTAATGGTGAGGCACAGCTTTCGGGTGGCGGGAATATTAGCTGTGTTTGGATGCCGCAAAGTAAAGGAAAGCTTGGCGAATTGGGAGATTTAACGACGGTTGGGCTAGGAATTAATAGTGATTTTCAGGTGCGTAAAAAGGTGAATATTTATGCAGGTTTCAACTATTATCTGCCAATTCGTCACGTTCATTACTTAACGGCAACGCCCAAAAACAATCTATCCTCCCTTTCCAATAAACTAGTAGCTAACAATTCGAGAATTTCAACTTCTCACGTGTATTCAGGAATCCGGGGGTATTTTGCTGGCGATAACAACTCAGAAGTTGCTCTATACGGTTTGGCAGATCTTGGCGGTTGGTTTGTTTCAGGACGATCAAAGGTTGATGACTTTGATAGAGAAACGTTGCATTTGGACCATAGTGAGCTGAAATATAGAACGATTATACTTACTGGTGCTGGTGGAGTTGGATTGGAAAGAAATTTGAAAACGTTTAAGTTCTTTCTAGAGACTAGGGTGAATTTCGCCCTGATTGGAAAGAGAAATGAATATAATGGAGTTCCTCCATCAATTGACTTCAATGTAGGGGTTCGATTTCCGATAAAGATTAAGAAAAAGGAGGAAGAAGAGGAAGAAAAGGGAGAGGAGTGATGTCCATTTCAAAAAACAAGAAGGCTGCCCAAATTTGGGCAGCCCTCGAAAGTACCATTTGAAGTGATTTAAATCAAACTTTATAGTTTGATAAACTTTTCAACAAACTGTAAAGTACGAATTGCTGAACCGTATTTAAGCTGAAATGTAAGCTTCCCCAAAAACTGGACAGTTCAAAAGTAGAGTAATTTTAACCAGTTTACCTTGTAAACTCTGATCTCTGCCATTGTTGGCATTTCTTCAGAAAAGTCAAGATTTACAGTTGCACTTGCCGGATTTGGATTGTAGTGGTCTAAAAAAACTGGACAGGAAGATAGAATAATTAAATTTCTGTCAAATGAAAAGACCCCGACGAAAATTCAGTGCTTCGTTTAAGACAAAAGTTTTTTTGGAAGCTTTAAAAGAGCGCAAGACGATGTCCGAATTTGCCGAACAATTCAATCTTCATCCGCATCAGGTTAGTGCTTGGAAAAAGGAGTTTCTGAATAACGCTGAAAAAGCCTTTGGAGATGACAAGCATCTTTTGGATCTCAAGGAATCAGAAAGCCAGAAGGAAAATTTGTACAAGCAAATTGGGGGATTGAATATGGAAAATGAATGGTAAAAAAAAAGGCTCTATGATTCCCTTGAAAGACCGCTAACAACTTGTATCCGGCAAGGACACGTCTTTTAGCATATTGCGTCAGTGTAAGTTGCTAGGCGTTAATCGCAGTAGGCTTTATTACACTCCATTTAGTGGGTCTTCATCGGATTTAAAATTGATGCGTTTAATCGATGAATTTTACCTGGAGGATCCTACCCGTGGAACCCGTCGGATGACGCATTGTTTAAAAAAGCAAGGCCACCGTATTGGACGTCATAAAACAAATTGCTAGTACGCTATTTTACCAGTAATTTTTTGCTATTGCTGCTGTTAGTCTGTTGAATAAGCTTGTTCCAAAGTGCTTTCGGTTAAGTTTGTAGCAGAATTCGTCGAGGTATAGTTGAAGATATTTGCCGGATATTTTATGGTAAATTCCCAATAAGGTTCGTTTTGCATTTGAAATTGCAATGTGCACCCATTTTAGGCAGTGTCGTCATAAGATATTTACCCAAATGCTGATACACCTTATGTGAACAGCAACCAAAAAAGAGGTTGTATTTTTTGCATACCTAGTAGCTATTCCTTTCCATGCTTTTAAATGTAGAAATGCGTTCTCGACCAAATGCTCACTTTGTAAATTTCTTTATCGTAACCTCTTAGGCGCTTTCTGTTCTTTCTGGGTGGAATTACCGGATTCATGTTTTGTTGTATAGCCTGATTTACGATTGCATCACTGTCGTACCCACGATCAGCGAGCAGGTGTTCAGCAGTAATTCCTTCAATCAAGTGGTGAGCCTGTGTGCAATCCGCTGTGGTACCGTCCGTAACAATAATTCTGACCGGCATACCATGCGCATCCACGGCCAAATGTATTTTGGTATTGAACCCCCTTTTGTGCGACTCATATCTTGATTGCCGCCTTTAGCTCCTGAAGCATGGGGGTGAACTTTTGAGT
>JAHDGY010000091.1 GCA_020631555.1 Flavobacteriales bacterium
CTTTTATTATAGAAGCTGAACAACCCTCGAAAGTCATTTTATAAGGAACGACTAACTATTATCGAATTCAATAATCTAAATAATATCAAAAAAAGGTCGCTTAACTAATTTGTCCACTATTTTGTAGGAAGTCCAGGTTAATTCTTTGATAGAAAAGTGTTTACATTTGAATTAATTCTTTCCTCCAAATTTTCTATGTTGCCACGAGAAAAGTTCTCACCACTTACTTGCTCGTAAAGTTCAATGTATCGATCAGTGACAGATTGGACAAAATTTTCAGGCATGTTTGGGATACTTTGATTGTCTTTACCTTGAAACCCATTCTCCATTAACCATTCTCGAACAAATTCCTTAGACAATTGTTTTTGTTGTTCCCCTTTATCTTGTCGCTCTTGATACCCGTCAGTATAGAAGTAACGAGAGGAATCAGGAGTATGAATTTCATCTATCAAGTAAATTTTACCGTCTTTTTTTCCGAATTCATATTTTGTATCCACTAAAATTAACCCACGTTCAGCGGCCATTTCGGTTCCTCTTTGAAAAAGAGCTCTGGTAAATTTTTCAAGCTGTACATAATCCTCTTCACTTACCAAACCTTGCTTCAATATTTCTTCTCTTGAGATATCCTCATCGTGCCCAACGTCTGCTTTGGTGGTAGGAGTAAGAATTGGTTCTGGAAACTTATCATGTTCTTTCATTCCTTCCGGCAGAGTTACACCACACAGCTCGCGCGCGCCAGTCTTATAAGTCCTCCAAGCATGGCCAGTTAAGTATCCGCGGATAACCATTTCCACCTTAAATGGTTCGCAGTAGTGCCCGATAGTTACATTCGGGTCTGGGCTATCAATCATCCAATTCGGTACAATGTCCTCAGTGGCTTTTAAGAATTTAGTGGCCAGTTGGTTCAAAACTTGTCCCTTGAATGGTATCCCTTTAGGCAGTACAACATCAAATGCGGAGATTCGATCGCTAACGACCATTACCATTAGCTCATTGTCCAAAGTGTAAACATCTCTCACTTTGCCATTGTAAACTTTTACCTGTTCTGGAAAATTGAAATTTGTTTTTGTTATCGCGCTCATATTGCTATTGTTTCGATTTATCGTGTTGCGCATCTGTTTCATTAGATTCAAACGCGCTTATTATTCTTTTTACCAATTTATGTCGAATCACGTCTCGACCATCTAATTTTATAATGCTCACACCTTCAATATCCTTTAGGATTTTTAAGCAGGTGATTAACCCTGATCGCTGGTTCTTTGGTAAATCTACTTGGGATGCATCGCCCGTGATAATAAACTGAGCAGATTTTCCCATTCTGGTCAAGAACATTTTCATTTGACTGTATGTGGCATTTTGAGCCTCATCCAAAATTACAAAAGCATTGTCTAGGGTTCGTCCGCGCATGAAGGCTAGTGGAGCAATTTGAATTGTCCCACTTTCAAGGTATTCATTTAGCTTCTCATGCCGAATCATATCTTGAAGTGCGTCGTAAAGTGGACGTAGGTAAGGGTCTAGTTTTTCCTTGAGATCACCGGGAAGAAAACCCAAATTTTCGCCAGCCTCAACGGCAGGTCTAGTCAAAATAATGCGTTTAACTTCTTTGTTCTTTAATGCTCTTACAGCCAGGGCGACAGCAGTGTATGTTTTTCCTGTTCCTGCTGGTCCTACAGCGAAAATCATGTCGTTTTTTTCACTGGCTTCAACTAGTTTGCGCTGGTTTTTGGTCCGGGCTTTAACGTGAAGCCCCCTGTTACCATAAACCAAAACCTCGTCATTCGATTTGTTCGCTTGACTAGTCATATTCCCTTCAGAATTATCTCCGACTAACAATTCTTCAATATTTCCCGTAGTTAACGCGCTGTAGGTTTCAATATGATGGATCAGAAGATTCAGTTTTTTTTCGAAAGTTTGAATCGTTTCAGAGTCTCCAAAAATTTTCAACTGATTTCCTCGAGCAACAATTTTCAGTTTTGGGTAATACTGTTTAATCAGATTTAATTTAGCTTCGTTAGCTCCAAACAAATCCAGTGGATTCACCTCCTCAATTAGAATCTCTTTTTCCTGCAAAGGATTTTACTTTATTAGTTATATATTGGCGGGCCAAAATTACTGAAATATTCCAGGTTTTTGGCCTCGGACCGATCGAATAATGAATAAAATATGAGCGTAATAACCCTTACAACAGATATGGGATTGAAAGATTACTATGTCCCTGCAATTAAGGGTGCAATTTACGCAGAACTTCCGGACGCAAAAATCGTGGATATTTCGCACGATATTCCATCTTTCGACATAAGCCAAGCTTCATTTGTTTTAAAGAACTGTTATTCTAGTTTTCCTAAAGGAACAATTCATATCGTTGGGGTGGATCCTGAACCAAAGAATGAGAAAAGAAATGTTGCTCTTGAATACGATGGATATTACTTTATTGGAAACGACAACGGTATTTTTTCATTGATGTTCGATAAAGTTCCGACTAGGGTTTTTGAACTCACGATTCATAGTGAATCAACCTTTTTAATTAGAGACAAGTTTGTTCCGGCTGCATGTCATTTGGCACGGGGAGGAACATTGGAAGTAATAGGTACGATAGCCACAGAATTTAATAGAATGCAACCTTTTAGGGCAGTAGTCGAAGGCAATGTAATTCGCGGTACGGTTATTTATATCGATAAATATGGAAACGTTATTACCAATGTTACACAACAGCTGTTTGCCGATGTGGGTAGAAATAATCCATTCAGCATTTATTTCCGAAGGTCTTCCTATGAAATTAATCGCATTAATAGAACATTTAATGAAGTTCCTGAAGGGGAGAAAGTAGCGATGTTTACTAGTGGAGGGCATCTTCAAATTGCTATTAATAAGGGGGGAGAAGGATCTGGTGGTGGAGCAAATAAGTTGTTCGGATTGAAATTAAATGACATCATTACTGTTGAGTTTGAGTCACAATTTATTGGGCATGATAACTAGATTGGTTAAATTATCCATCCAATCAGAGAGATTGGAAGAGTTCCACGAACTTTTCGAAATAAATAAGAAATCGATTCGGAATTTCGATGGCTGCAAGCATCTAGAAGTTTTGGGTGGACTAGAAAACGAGGTGGTTTTTACTTTTAGTCGTTGGCAAAGTGAAAATCATTTAAATCAGTATAGAAAGTCTGAACTATTCGGTAGAATTTGGCCAAAGGTTAAGGAAATGATGAATGCAAAGCCCGAAGCGTGGACGTTGCAAAGTCAGCTGGTTGACTAGGATTTTTAGTTTGACCGGAATTCAATGAATCATTGGTTGACAAAATTTTAATTTAGCCCCCTTTAACGAAAACAATCTTGATTTACGTAGAACTAATTTATGAATTTACAATTGAATCGGCCTTTGGCATTTTTTGATCTGGAAACAACAGGTATCAATTTATCTAGCGATAGAATAGTGGAAATAGCCATCGTTAAGATTTTGCCTGGAGGCGAAAAGGTAAACTATAGAAAGGTTGTCAATCCTGAGATTCCAATTCCGGTTCACATTTCGGAAATCCACGGAATTTACGATGTGGATGTAATCGATGCTCCAAAGTTTGCAGAAATTGCTCAAGAGGTGCTTGATTTTATTGGAGACTCAGATTTAGCAGGGTTTAATTCCAACCGATTTGACATTCCTTTACTTCTTGAGGAGTTTTTGAGGGTAGATATTGATTTTGATATGGACAGCCGCCAAGCAATAGACGTTCAGAATATTTTTCATAAGATGGAACAAAGAACATTGGTGGCTGCGTACAAATTTTATTGTTCGAAAGATCTTACGGATGCGCACAGTGCAGAAGCGGATGCTTTGGCAACTTTTGAGGTGCTGGAAGCACAATTAGGACGCTACGAGAACCTAAAATCAGATGTAGACTTTTTGAGTGAATTCTCTAATGCCGGTGGGAAGCGAGTTGATTTTGCCAATCGTTTGGTTAGAAACGATAAGGATGAAATAGTCTTTAACTTTGGAAAACATAGAGGAGCACCAGTCACCGCCGTTTTCGAAAGAGAAAAGTCGTATTATTCTTGGTTAATGAATGCTGATTTTCCGTTGTACACGAAGAAGATTTTTAAGAAAATTAAAGAAGGAATGCCGGCATCAAATTGATGTGGCAAATTGGGTGAGGTCAAGAAGGGCTTCCTATTTCAATCAATAAAACCGTTCTGAACTCATGAAAATAATTTGTGTAGGAAGAAATTACAAAGATCACGCTAGGGAACTAGGAAATGAGGTTCCGTCCGAACCGATGTTATTTCTTAAGCCTCAGACGGCAATACTGCCTAAACGTAATCCGTTTTACATTCCAGATTTTACAGAAGATTTACACTATGAGGTTGAATTGGTGCTTAGAATTTGTCGACTAGGTAAAAATATTCAGACCAAATTTGCGCACAAATATTATAGTGAAATTGGTGTTGGAATTGACTTTACTGCAAGGGATCTTCAAGAAGCTTGCAAAGAAAAGGGTCAGCCATGGGAAATAGCTAAAGCGTTTGATAATTCTGCTCCCATTGCGCCAAAATTTATCCCTGTTGCAGACTTTGATGATTTGACAAACATTGATTTTAGATTGGAAAAAAATGGGGAGGTTGTACAAAAAGGAAACTCTGGAGATCAAATTTTTAACTTTGATGAATTGATTTCGCATCTGTCGCGTTTTTTTACCATTAAGCTTGGTGACCTTGTTTTTACAGGAACGCCAGCTGGAGTGGGAAGAGTAGAAATCGGAGATAGATTAGAGGCTTTTATAGGTGATCAATCGATGCTAAAAGTGACGGTCAAATAAATATTGTCAAATAAATCAATTTCAATGTGTTAGCAAATTTCAAACAAGGGCATATGATTGCCATCGTTTTTGCGGTGCTAGTGCATGTTGTTGTTGTGTTTTATTGTTTTTTTGGTCGGATCAGCTTCGAACCAATTGAGCGCAGTCATTTATTAGAATTAGACTTTACAGTTCCTGAAGAAGAAGTGTTGAGTGAGGAAGAACTTGAAAATGAATTAGACCAGACTGTTCCGTTGGGTAAACAAGTGTCTAACGCAACGGCGAATCAACAAAAAGAAAAAAGTACATACACAAATAGTCGTACCAATCAATCTGATTTAGATGATGAGGTTTGGCAGGAGACCAAGGATCTTGAAAAACAGATTATGGATGAAATCGGTTTAACCGAGCGTTTAAAAGAAAATAAAGAGATTGACGAAAGGGCAAAAGTCTCTGAGCACTCCGTCAAAGAAGATGTGGAACAGAATGACGATGCCGAATTGGGCAGAGATGCAGGAGTTACTACCGCTGATTACTCTTTAACTGATCGAAAGCCTCTTCGTGATCGAAAGCCGTCGTATAATGCTCTTGAGTCCGGTCGCGTCCATATCGACATTAAAGTAACTCGGAAAGGTTCGATTTCTTCAGTTACTTTTAATCGATCTCGATCAACGACAGACAACGATTACCTTATTGAGCAGGCATTGAAATATGCTAAGAGATGGAGGTTCACGCAAGATTTTAACGCCCCAATGCTTCAAAAAGGATACATCGTATTTACCTTCGTTGAGCAATAAAAGTCTAATTACAATTGACTTGTCAAAATACTATGCAAATTCAGCTAAACCGAATCATACCCAAGCAAATTCCTGCGCAGCTTGCTGCTGATTCTCAAATTTGGGGAGAAGAGGTCACCTTTGGTCATGAAAATATGCTTGTTCTGGCGCCTTCAGGTAGTGGTAAATCAACCTTTTGCAAGGTCCTTTATGGATTAAACTCTAGCCATCGCTCCGAAATATTGTTTGACGGACAGCGATTCAGTGATTTTTCTGATTCCGAAATTGCAGATTTGAGAGTCGCTAAGATGTCTTATGTTCCTCAAAATATGCTGTTGTTTGAGCGTTTGACGGCCTGGGAGAATTTAATGGTGAAGCACCAGTTACGACAGGTTTGGAGTGAATCTGAGATTCGGCAAGTCTTGGAAAAATTGAATATCGCTGCACAATCAGAACAGATTGTCGGTACAATGTCACTCGGTCAACAACAGCGTTTGGCCATTCTTCGAGCATTAATTCAGCCATTCGAACTTCTAGTTCTAGATGAGCCGTTTAGTCATCTAGACGAAGAAAATGAGAGGATTGCATTGGAGTTGATAATGGAAATATGTAAAAAACAGAATGCAAAGTTCGTAATCACCTCACTCGGAAATAAGCATGGTTTGTCGAATGAAAAGGTAGTTGTCAGGCAGTTATGATTCTTGAGGAGATACTTAAGCAGAACGTTGGTGGAAGTCGAAAACTTTCTTTTGTTGGCGGGGTAATCGGATTGATTTTAGTGGGTTGTACGTTACAGTTTTATCTAGATCTAAATTCATTTGGAAGTTCAGGTGGTGATCAAAACAGTGAGTATATTGTCATAAAAAAAGAGATAAATTCCTTAAATGCCATTGGTATTGGATCAAGTGATTTTTCTGAAGAGGAAATTGCGTTGGTGCGGGATATGAAATTGGTTTTGGATGTAGCAAGCTTCGATTATAGTTCTTTTCACTGTTATTTAAAATTGAGTTCGGAGGGAGGACAGTTTCCTCCGCTAGAAACGCTTATTTACTTCGAATCTTTACCGGACAGATTTATTGATGCTGATTTAAGTCAATGGGATTGGAAAGAAGGACAAGCAACTGTTCCTGTGATTTTGTCAACATCCTATTTTGATGCGTATAATTATGGGCTTGCCAAAGCTTTGGGCTCTCCAGAGGTAAGTAAGAGCCTTTTGTCTAGTGTCAAATGCGGATTGGAAATATCTGGTCAAGGCAAGAATGAAAATTATCAAATTCAAATAATCGGGTTTTCGGATCGTATTAATTCGATTGTGGTACCTTCTTCGTTTTTGGATTATGCAAATATTAACTTCGGAAAAGAGCAAATCAGAAAGCCCAATAAGCTAATAATTGCTTGTGAAGATGCACGTAACCCGATACTCATTGATTTTTTGAAGAAAAACGAATTTGTTAGTAACGAAGAGCAGCAAAGGGGAATATCCGGTACTTCAACCCTTGAGTTGGTGAGTGCAATACTGATTTTTTTAGGCGTAGTGGTGTTGCTGTTATCCGCCACGGTAATTTTTCAGAATATCAGAATTCTTATGTCGGCAAGCCAGTCCAGTATTGCAAAGTTATTGTTGATTGGTTACTCGCCATCCCAAATACTGAAACAGGTTATGCGAGCGGTTAACAAGCAGTTGTTGTTGATGTTGTTGATGGGTTTTATAGGGGTTGTGGTAATTAAAACATTGGTAACTAGTTTGATTTTTCATTTCATGGCGCAGTTTGCAGGACCGGCAGAAGGGGAATCGTTCAATTCGAATATGTCCTGGATCATTGCTTGGCAAGTATCTGTTGTGTTGATTGTTGTTGGTTTTGTGGTTTGGAAGGTATCACGGGAGGTGGCGTCCAGAACATTAAAACAGTTGACAGAAAGCTGATTAATTTCTTATTTTTTTGTTAAAATCGCATGTTTTTTGCGCAGATTGGACATCAGTGTCATCTTGGGTCCGTATTTTGGTAGACGCAATAATTTAATAATATGAGAACTATATTTTTACTGCTTGTTGGAATACTATTTTCGAACTTAGGTTTTAGTCAAAATAGTTCTGCTTACAGCTACAAATTCAAAATTGCTGGAGCAGAAGATACTACGATTTATTTGGCCAATTATTTTGGAAACAAACTTTACTACTTCGATACGGCGCAATCGGATAATAATGGTGTGGTTATTTTTGAGGGAGACAGTCTGCACTACGGAGTTTATGCCGTGGTTACTCCGGGTTCAAAATATTTTGAAATTATCTGTAACGAGCCAACTATTGAGATTCATACTAGTACTTCTGATTTTACTGGAGCAATGAAAATTGTGAACTCTAAGGAGAATCAAATTTTTATGGATTATGTGAATCATTTGAGAGATAGAAGGCAGGATGTCAATAAACTAGTTGAGGAAGAAAAGACTCTTGACAAGGAAAAGGATAAAAAGAAATTGGAAAAAATTCAATCCAAGAAACGATCGATTGATAAGGCCGTCAAGAAATATCAAAACGATTTGGTTGACAAGTATAAGGAGACACTGGTGTCGAAGGTTTTAAGAATGTCTATTGATGTTGAAATTCCTGAAGAAATTAAAGGGGATTCGCTGAAACCCTACTATTATTTCAGAAAACACTATTGGGATAATATTGATTTGAAAGATGACAGACTTGTTCGATCTCCTATTTTCCATAGGAAATTGCAGTACTTTTTCGATAAAATGGTTCCTAAACAGCCGGATACTACTTTGGCTGTGATTCATCCGCTCATCGCTACTTTGAATGATCGTAGTGACATGTTTAAGTACATTGTCCATCATATTACCTACAAGTATGAGACGAGTAAAATAATGGGAATGGATGCTGTTTTTGCTGGAATGATCCGCTATTATGAGCGGGATCAAATCACTGGAAAGACGAGAGCATTTTGGTTAAAAAAAGATAAAGTAGATGAAATCGTGGATAGGATGTTGGCTTTGGGTCGAATCAGAATTGGCGGACCGGCTCCTCGATTGATTTTGTTGGATACAACGGAAAAGAATTGGGTTGATTTATACGAAGTGCAGGCCGATTGGAAAATTTTAATTTTCTGGTCACCGGATTGTGGCCATTGCAAAAAGGAACTTCCAAAGTACAAGCAGATTTATAACAAATTCAAGCCTCATAAAGTTGAAGTTGTTGCGGTAGGAACTGAATTAGAAAATGTCAAATGGCGAAAGGTAATCCAAGATCTTGAATTAGATTGGGTAAATATTTCCGATAACCCGGAGGTCAATGAAAAGGCTCAGAAGTATATTGTGGAGGATCGACTTACAACGCTGGAGAGTCTCAACTTCAGGTCCACTTACGATGTATATAGTACCCCAAAGGTGTTTTTGTTGGACAAGGCCAATAATATTGTAATGAAACAAGTTGATGCCTATCAAGTTGAAAAGTGGCTAAATCGTAAACTAGGGTTGACCGAGATGCTTTTGAAGCCTGATGAAAAAAAGTCTGAAGGAAAGAAGGAAGAAAATGATTCTGGTAAATCGTAGGATTGTTTTGTCCTGTATGTCACTTGAGTTCACGGATATAGATTATCGTATATTTGCAGCCATTATTGACTATGGCGAACGTAAAATCAAAGGCATTAAAGCAATTAATTTCTGATCTACAATCTGGGGATGCAGATGTAACTCAGAAGGCATTGGAAAAGGTTCCTACGAAGGGTACTTATGAAGTTATTCCGCCGCTTTTGGAGGTAATTGATAACCATCTTAGTGATGTATTGGTAGATAAGGCTAAAACGATTTTGAATGATTTAAAATCTTCCGATGCTAGAACACCACTATCGCAAGGATTGAGTCATAAGAATCATCTTGTTCGTGAAGCTTGTCTATCCGCTTTTTGGAATTCGTCGTTGAATAGTCCGGAATATTTGGATCTTTTTGTTAAAGCTGCTATTGAAGGGACTTACATGGAAGCAGTTGAGGCCTTCACCGTCATAGAAAATTTAGATGGCCCATTTCAAGAGGAGCAGGTAAATGATTCTTTGTTGCTGTTGAAAAACTACTTTCATGAAAACCCTTCGGATGATAAAATTGAATTGATCCGAAGCATTGCCACTGTGGTTAATCGTATTGGCCAGTAATCGTAGTCTCTTGGTGCTGAAATGATTTGAACTTGTTAGTCGACTTAAATTCTGGTATTAGCGTATCAAATTATCAATTTGGATGATTCTTGAGCTTGTTAAATAGTCGCTCCTTAAAAACTGCGTTACTTTCTGTTTATTAGCAGTAATTGGTGCATTAATTTGGCATTTGCGGTGTTTGAAATTGCACGGTTAGAGTTATTTTGGGCTTAAATTCTTGCAAAAAATGAGAGGAA
>JAHDGY010000092.1 GCA_020631555.1 Flavobacteriales bacterium
TTTTAAACACCGCAAATGCCAAATTCATGCACCAATTACTGCTAATAAACAGAGAATACCGCAGTTTTTAAGGAGCAACTAGTTAGGTTTTGCGCCATACCCAAGTGCAATAAAACCTTTTAGGGGTTTTTATTCTGATTTTCAGTTATTTAATATCATTGTGCAGTCTAAAATGATGTGAAGTGCACCAGCAACCCGAAAAAAATCGAAAACTCATCCAAAAACACATTTCACATTATTTAAAGACCTTTAAATAATTCAAATTAACCAATTACCCGGAAAATAACTATATTTGTCTTAGCGCTAAACACACGCTCACATTGAATGCAACAGAATGATTCAGAGAGGATTAAATTTTTTTTAATGAATATTACCAAGCTTACTTGGGGGTTCAGGGTCCTGGTCGTCCTATTTGTGTTTGTATCCGTTCAGCTAGTAACGGGTCAAACGGTGTCTATATCCGAATCTGGGCCAACAACCGGATGCACCCCTACCAAATTTGTCGACACTGACGTGTCCGGAGACTATGGAAACAACGAAGCCCATGAATATGGTTTTTGTACGGATGGTACAGGTGGAGCAAACGGACTTTATGTTGTATTTGAGGCAAGTAAATTTGACATTCACGAATCAGATACGCTTTATGTTTATAATGGTAATAGTGCAACTTCGCGGATAATTGCAAAATTGAACAATAGTAATAAACCAACTGACTCGTTGTTTACCGATGGATGTAGTGAGGGTGGATGTATTTACTTCAAGTTTGTCTCAGACGGTACGGACGTTGGAAAAGGATGGGAAGCTACCGTGGGGTGCAAATTTGTTTGTCAAAAAATATCTTTAAGTGTGGCTGGGTCTATTGATATCAATGGACAATCGGTTTTAATCCGTTGTGCAGGCGAATCTACAAGCTTCAATGCTGTCACTAATTATGCTTGCGCTTCAACCAATAACCCGCACAGCTATTTTCAGTTAGATGGAAATACCACATTTAATTGGACTTTTGGAGATGGTGGTACCGGAATTGGATCTACTGTTTACCACACGTTTGGAGAAGGAGGGTTATTCTCCACTTCTTTGCAAGTTACTGACGCAAAAGGTTGTAAGCAAAATTTTGTATCTGGGCAGGATGGCTTTCCATTAATTAAAGTGAGCGGCAGACCAATTTTTGGAGAATTAAAGGCTGTTAGCGACAGTATTTGTTTTGGAGATACTGCCTATCTCGTTGGCGGGCTGGACACGAACAAAGCTCAAGATGGAGGTTTCCAACCAAATGTACAACGTCCCTTTGTGGGCATACAGAAGCATGATCAACTTTATCTTGGTCCTCAACAGGACCCAGTATTTACATCTAAAGCGACCGGAGCTGGATTTAACGGCCAAACGGTTTCTGCTTCTTCCGATATCGATAAAATTTGCATCAACCTGGAACATTCAGGGATTGGTGATTTAAAAATGAAAATAACTTGTCCAAATGGACAATCAGCAGTTCTCATGGATGAAGTAAGTCTTGGAACGGGACCTAAGTCTACGTTTCTAGGCGATGCAAACAATAGTGTATTCAAAATAGATCCTGGTGAGAGCATGACCTATTGCTTTACAGAGAGTGGAACATTTGGCACAATGACGACTGAAAATGCAGCTGGAAATTATGTCCCTTCATCTGTTGTTTCCGGCAATGATATATTGACGCCTGGAAGCTATTCAAGTCAAGAGAGTTTTGCCGGACTTGTAGGATGTCCACTTGACGGAGAATGGACAGTTGAAATCGAAGACAATGAGCTTGCAAATGATGGATACTTGTTTTCATGGCAAATCCATTTTAATGCATCCCTTGCTGGCAATATTCCACCTCAACAGACGAAACTTGTTAGAGGGTTCTGGATAAGCAATCCGGATATTTTCTGGACAAACAACGTTGACTCCGCGCAAGTTGCTCCGCAATATTCTGGAGGGAATATGGATTACATGTATAGGGTACAAGATGAGAACGGTTGCCAGTTCGACAGCATCGTTAAACTCTACGTTGCATCGGAAATTGATATAAATGCAGGCTACGACACACTACTCTGTCCTGGGGACCCATATCGACTTTCAGCTCATTTTCCACACTTACACGCACAACATACTGACTGTCAGTTTGCTGTGCGCATGCTGGCATCCAACGGGACATGGACTGACGAAGTAGAAGTGATTATTAATAATACCACGGCTGGAAATTACACTCCGATTGCTGGTGGTTTCTTAGATCAAACATTCACTCTCAAATGGGGTGATTCTTTAGAGTTATGGCATAAGACCACTAACGGTGAGTCTGAGGACATCTATATTATCGATTGCGAAGGAAAAGAAATGAAGATTAACCAAGCCAATACATCAGATTATTTTGCATATGGAATAAGATATTATGACAAATTTGATTTGGTGTATTCTTGGAAACCAGGTGACCAAGTAGATGACCCATCGTCAGGTTGGCCTATTGCCAAAACGGGTGACAGTATAGAATACGTGGTAACCGCCTACAACCGCTATGTTCCTTCATGTGCAGTGACAGACACTATAATTCCGTATTTTGACGAGCAAATTCCCGCACCAACTATCGAAGGAGACAATCACATTTGTCTGGGAGATTCGGCTAGACTGGAAGTGTTTAACTTTGAATCTATCGACTGGACGACGGGGAGTCTAGATTCTGTGATTAAGGTTGCCCCAACAGCCACAACAGATTTTAGTGCCGATGTATACGATGGATGTACAACTCGTACATATACTTTAACCGTTAACGTCCACGATTACCCCATTATTAAAGCTTCAAATGATACTACCATTCGTCTTGGATCAACTACTGAACTATCTGTTCAAGCTAAGGACGGATATACCGTTACATGGTCTCCGTTGGAAGGAATAACCTGTCCAAATTGCAATCCTGTTCCTGCTACTCCGGGTGAGACTACGGCGTATATCGTAAGCGTTAATGACGGCTTTGGTTGCATATCTTACGATACCGTAGTTGTGTCGGTATTAGAATATCCATTTTTTGTGGCGAGTGGATTTACCCCAAACGGTGATGGAATAAATGATGCTGTTTATTTTCGTGGCGAGGGTATCGCAAGACTAGAATTCAAAATTTATGACAGATGGGGGCAAGAAGTGTTTGCCACGCATGAACAAAGCCAGGGATGGGATGGCACCTTTAACGGTGAACCATTATCTTCTGGGACATACGTATACTATGTATATGCAGTTCTCGGCACAGGAGATCCAATTGAATTGGACGGTAATATTACATTGTTTAGATAGTGATGAAGGGAAGGATTTTAACGATAGTTGTCTGCCTTGCAGCGGGCACTGTGGCATATGGTCAGGATGTACACTTTTCTCAATATGATAACGCCCACTTATATCTAAATCCCGGTTTAGCAGGAATGGGACGAGGTTATAACAACGCAAGTTTTATTTTTAGAATGCAGCAAGCGCCAGCAAGAGATGCCTACAAATCACAATATTTCGGGATCGACATGCCAATTCTTTGGGATAGAGCTGCTTGGAAGAGAGGGTATTTAGCTTGGGGGTTATCATTTATAGCCGACCAAGCTGGAAAAAATACTATAATAACGAATAGACCCGACCTTACTATTTCTGGCGTGTTAAAAACCGGTGAGAACAGTAAACTTTCCCTAGGGCTTCAAGCTGGCTATGTGTTTCGGTCATTTGACGCAGCAAATATTGAATGGGATAGTCAATACAATGGCAGATATCACGATCCTTCACTTCCATCTGGTGAGTCTGTAATGGATGGAAGTGCTAATTTCTTTGATCTTGGATTTGGATTGGCTTATCGACACGTTTTCCCATTTGACAATATTCATGCGAGAGTGAAAAGCAGATTTAACGCCGGATTAGCAGTTGCTCACGTGCTTGAACCAGACATGGGACTGGTAGGACCAGAAAAACTTCCTATGAAGATCACCGGCCATTTTGATGGATTATTTCATTTACCCGTAACCCACATGGCTATCGTCCCAAGTGGAATGTACTTAATGCAAGGTCCCTACTCGGAGATAATTGGCGGAGCAGGGTTTCAATACTTCTTCGATATGAATACTAAGTACACTGGATTTATTAAGGAAAGTTGGGCCAGATTGGAATTAAAGTACCGTCTCAATGATGCTTGGCTTGCTGCACTTTATGTCAGGACAAATAATCTAACCTTCGGATTTAGTTATGACTGGACAACTGCTGGCTGTGGAACCCCATTATCAACAATGGGAGGTTTGGAATTTTCGTTGATATTTAGTGATTTAGAAGGCGATTTATTTAATCAAGGATCTAAACATGTGATTTATAGACGCTCGGTTGGTGGATTCTAAGAACATCTCCCACTTTTCAATTCGGTTGAGCCAAGTAAAGCCAATAAACTTATTCAAATTCTTTCTAAATTATACAAGCAATTGTATTGTACAATAAAACGTAATAAGCAGTATACACAAGCTATTGTTCCGCTCTTTCGTTTTTTGACATCCGAGTCTGCAATACATGGCATTTTCCATTCTATCTTTGTGTTATAAACCTAAACCCTAAGTCTAATGCCCAATTTCACTGACACTCTAAATCAGATAATGCTTGACGGTACAAGCAAAGATCTCGTACATAAATTTGCCGACAAATCTCAGAATACGTCATCCTTGATTACCGTGGATGGATCCACCATGGTCAATTTAGGGTCCTGTAGCTATCTTGGACTGGAACATCATGAAGCCCTAAAACTTGCTGGGCAACAAGCAATACAGAAGTTTGGCACTCAATTCTCAAGTTCCAGAACCTATCTATCCCATGGTCTTTATGAAGAATTAGAGCATGAGCTTTTCTCAATTTTTCAAAGACCGTTAATTGCAACAGCCAGCACAACCCTAGGTCACTTGGCTGCCCTTCCCGTCCTAGTTCAAGAGGGTGATGCCGTAATTATTGATTTACAAGCGCATTCTAGTATGCAAATGACTGCCCAATTATTAAAGGCACGTAACATCCCATTACATCTTATCCCCCACAATAATTTGGATGTTTTAGAACATAAGATTAAGTCATTAAGAAATAAGTACAGAAAAATATGGTTCTTAGCGGACGGTGTATACTCAATGTATGGGGATCTTGCACCATTTAAGCAAATAACTAATTTACTAAATACCTACCGGCAATTGCATCTGTACATTGATGACGCACACGGAATGAGTTGGACTGGAAACAAAGGTTGTGGTGTAGTTCATTCCAACATGCCTCATCATGAACGCATGTACATGCTTACTTCCCTAAATAAATCTTTTGCAGCTGCCGGTGGAGCAATAATTTTTCCGAGTGAAGCGGATAAAACTAAAGTTCTAAATTGTGGAGCAACGCTAACGTTTTGCGGACCAATCCAACCTGGAATGCTTGGAGTTGCGGTAAAATCAGCACAACTTCACCAATCTTCTGAGATTTTGGGCCTTCAAGAAAATTTTAGCAATAAAATCAACTACGTTAACAATAAGCTAAAAGAGAATGGGATTCCACAATTTGCAGAATGCCATACCCCAATATTCTTTATTCCAGCCGGATTGCCCAAAATCACCTATGATATAATTGCAAGCATGAAGGCAAAAGGCTTTTTTCTAAACTCTGCTGCCTTTCCAGCAGTTCCCATGAAAAGAAGCGGAATAAGGTTTATGGCCAATGCTTGCCTAAGTTTCAATCAAATTGATAGTATGGTATTGGCCTTAAAGGAAACTTACTTCGAAGCCTTGGAACAGCACCAATCATCACTAGAAGATATTTGCCAACAGTTCAAACTGAGTTCAATTAACCAAATCAATACCGTATCGAAACCACCTAAGGGAATTAACACACTGACCACAAAATCGTGGACATCAATAAATGACATTCCACAACAGCAATGGAATGAAACTTTAGGTCAAGTTGGTTGCTTATCTACTAGCAACCTAGCACTTTTGGAGCAAGCATTTCAAGGTAATGGTCTTCCAGAAGAAAATGCCGAATTTCATTACGTTAAAATAAGCGATGCAAAGAATAAGGTACTCTTGTTTGCCTTGGTTACTGTGTCATTATTGAAAGACGATATGCTTGCTGATTCAAATGTTTCCAAATCAATCGAGGAAACGCGAAAAGAACAGCCATATTACCTTACATCGAAACAAATAATAAGCGGAACATTATTTTCTCTTGGCAATGCCTTACACATGAATTTTGATGATCCGAGAAAAAAAGAAATCTTGGCAACTTTTGTTAAATGGACCGAGGAGCTTTCCGAAAGAGTCGGAGCGAAAAACACACTGATTCGGGGATTTAACGAAAGTGATAGTGAGAAATTATCTAAGGATCTACTTGGTCTAGGAATGACAAAATATTCACTTCCTTCGAATTGCATTGTTGAAAATTTGGACTGGTCTGGAACCGAGGAATATCTATCATTATTTAAGCGACGATATCGCTACGATTTTAAAAAGGAAATTCTTGGTTTTGAGGACCGATTCACCATAAATTTTGAAAAACCTACGGGAGAATTAGAAAAAAGTCAATGCATAGCCCTTTACGAAAATGTGTTTGAAAAGTCATTTGAAATCAATGTGTTCAAACTTCCTAACAAACTGTTTTCACTATTATTTAAAGACCCAAATTATGACTTCATTCGATTATATCTTAAGGAAGCTCCAACCGAACCAGTTGCTGTTTTGTTTAGTTACATAAATGGCTCTGTGTACAATGCCCTGGCGGTAGGATTAGATTATCGGTACGTCAAATCACACAATACTTACAAACAAGTTCTATATCAATCTGTAAAACGAGCAAGCCAACTTTCTTGTACTAAACTTGATTTAGCTTATACAGCTGAAATGGTCAAGAAAAAAATAGGAGCAAAAGTTGAAAACCAATATGCTTTTGTTCAAATGGATGACCTACTAAATAGCGCAATTATCAGTATGACAACATAGGAAAATGACTGGAAGTGGATAAGCCAACTAAACTTCTAGGCACTCCATTAGTTGGTCTTTCCACTCATCAAATACCGGAACAGAAACGTTTTTCTCATAATCCATGCAAACCAGTATACTTCTGCCGGAAGAGCAAAGCGCTTCTACCCCATCTTCTATTTTGTATATCAAATAAGATAATGTGAAACTTTTATTTCCAACATGATCAGTTTGTGTAACGACAAAAACATCATCGGTTAGGTACACTGGTTTAAAATAATCAATCTCATTTCTACCAATTACCAATCCTTTCTTCCGCCAATCCCATTCATTGCCGGCAATATCAGTCAAGAAATCAAGTCGTCCTTGTTCAAAATAACTTAAGTACACGCTATTATGCACGTGCCCCGCCAAATCTATATCGTTAAAACGCACAGCGATCTTTGTTTTAGTAACTTTCATATATGAGCCAGATTTATGTCAAAGGATTTAAAACACAGCTAAAAATAGAAACAGAGTTTCTATCCCTTCCATAATAAAGCTTATCTATCGCATCAACCATGTTTTTTGCCCGGAAATAAGAAGTATTTAACTCTTTACTTCCTTTCATACTCCACTGAATGGTATAGGTAAGTTCGTCATCTATGTTGTCCTTAATGTAAGTCAACATATTTTCTAGAGCCTCGATTTTATCTCGTCCTTCGGTAGAATGAAATAGAAAAGACTGCTGGTGTCTTGAGTTTACTGTAATAAGATCTAGATCAACGTAATCTGCAAGCTTGTGAAATTCAAATAGCACATTTTGTGGCGCCATTCCTAAAAACCCCACAATTTCATGCTGAAGTTCTGCAACTCGTACGTGTGTTTCATTGCTAACTGTCATCATATCCCTACAATTTAATCATCAAATTTAGCAAAAACCGAATTGTTGCTTTTGAACTCGGGCACCATTTCCTTCATCTTTTGCACTAATTCATGCTCTTGTTGATTTTCTACAAGTTCTGCAATGAGTTGAAAATCACTTTTAACAGCATCGGCATCGTGTTGACGAACCTTACCAATCATTATTTGCTCATGATGCGTAGCAAGCTGATTTTCCCCATCATTTAGAAGCTCTTCATATAACTTTTCACCTGGCCTAAGACCAACAAATTCGATATTAATATCACGGCCAATTTCCAACCCTGAGAGTTTCACCATCTTTTTGGCCAAATCTAAAATCTTGACTGAATCTCCCATGTCAAACACATAGATTTCCCCTCCCGCTCCCATTGCAAATGCTTCGAGAACAAGTTGACAAGCTTCTGGTATTGTCATAAAATACCTAGTTACCTCCTGATGTGTCACTGTGATTGGACCACCATTTTCAATCTGTTTTCTAAACAACGGAATAACGGAACCATTAGAACCCAAAACATTGCCAAATCTGGTAGTAATAAACTGTGTAGAAGAATTTTTGGTGACAGCCTGAACATATATTTCCGCAATCCGTTTGGATGCGCCCATGACATTTGTAGGATTAACTGCTTTGTCCGTTGAAATCATCACAAATGAATCCGACTCATGTTCGATGGAAATATCCACCAGATTTTGGGTACCCAAGATATTCGTAGCCACCGCTTCAACAGCATTATTTTCCATCAGAGGAACATGTTTGTAGGCTGCTGCGTGAAATACAACCTCGGGTCGATACTGCCTAAAAATATGTCTTACCCTAGGTTTATTTCGAATATCGCCAATAACAAAACTTACTGGCACAACTGATTCCATCCTGGCCAGTTCCAACTCTAGATCATACAAAGCAGATTCAGCCTGATCGACAAGAACTAATTCAACAGGATTGAACTGCAAAACTTGCCTTACAATCTCGGAGCCTATGGACCCGGCAGCTCCAGTAACCAAGACTCTCCTTCCGTATAATTTGCCAGAAACCTTAGTTTTATCCAAAACAATCGGCTTTCTACCCAATAGATCTTCAATCTTAATCCGTTTGATCTGATCACTGCTCAACTGGCCGTCTATCCAATCTTTAAAGACCGGAACGGTCAAAACCTTAACCTCATTTTCAAGACATATATCTGCCACTTTTCTCCTTCGGTAACCTGGAATATTGTCTACAGCAATAATCAGCTCATCTACCTGATTCACCTTAATCAAATGTGTCAATTGCCCAACTTTCTGAATTTGAACTCCCTCTAATCGCTTGGCAACTTTCTTTGGATCATCATCTATTATTCCAACCACCTGATAGGTCCTTGATGGATCTCGATCTAATGCCTGTTTGGTCATTAACCCCATATTTCCGGAACCATACAAGATTACACTCCGCTTATTTTTTCCGGATTTCTTCTTCTCAAAGTACAAAAGTTTAATGGCAATGCGAAAGGAAATGAGAAGAAACACAGATGCCAGATAGTCAACTACAACAATTGGTCGGGGCAGCATAAAATGGTCGAACCAAATTGACCAAAACATACTAACCACAAAAACACAAGCACTAGCGCCTGAACAAACCAAAAATATTCTTTTAGCATCCTGCGTTCCAGTATATCGAATAATTCCAGTATGGATTTTGCCCAAATAAAAAGCAAGCATTTTAATCAACAAATAGACTGGAAGAGCTTGAAATAAAACTTCAAGCTCAGTACTTAGGACATCAGACTGAATTACAAAAAAGTCAAACCGCAGAAGATAGGCCAACCCTAACGCAACCACAGTCAATAAAATGTCAATCAAAAAAATTACCCATCTCGGAGTATTGGTTTCCGGCAAAATCTTCACAGCTCAAAAATAAAAGTAATTACCGCTTTTGAAGGCTGTCCTAAATAATTTTGGGGTTTAAACTTTAGGCTGTATTTGTTGGCTGTTTGGTGGTTAGAAGTGAATTTTGGAAAATAGC
>JAHDGY010000093.1 GCA_020631555.1 Flavobacteriales bacterium
GCTGCTGCTGGATGGAATTTGAAGAAAATGATGATAAAACTCAAAAACGATACCCCTGTTGGGGGTATTAATTGGCTTCAAAACCAAAATCAACCCAAGAATATTACAACACCTCCAAAATCTATTTGGTCCTCTATTAGTTCAAATTAGGGGCTAAAACTAGTTTATAAGGAGTGACTAATTAGTTATCTACCCTTTGACATTTTACGGTCATGACACTTTCGAATTTTTCATCGTGTATCTGGCATTCTTTCACTCCGCCAGATTTGAGCATGTCTTCTTCGTGTTTTTTCACCTTTTTTGAACTTCCACAAAACTTTTTCGACTCACCGGGAAGCGGTCCACTAAACCAGTGTCTGTCTCCCTTGTAATCATATCTGTAGGTTGTAACTTTAACTTGGCATTCCGTGCATTTCTTGCAAGAATTTAGTCCAACCAGAACAAATAGACCCGCTATTAAGGCCCAAGTCTTTTTAGATTTCATATGTGATTTTTTAAACTGCTGTTGTTATTTTGCGCGACGAATTTACAATTTATTTTCTCGTGCACTTTGTAGAGGTTGTAACTTCTCCTTGAATTTCGAATCCAAATTTTGAAATGGCTATTTTCTTCTTACCATCGTCGTTAGCTTCGTACAACATTGTGGTTTTGCATGTTGTATATTTTTTACATGACGTTAATCCGAAGACTAATGACGTTGACGTGATCAACCAAACTACTTTACCTGATTTCATTTTTTGATCTTTAATAATACTGTTGCAATTCGTTTGCGCCGCGAGGATAGAAATATTAATGATTCTTCTTTCTAAAGAATAAATTTAGTCTTGTGGGTGATCTTAAACAAGAAAGGCCGCGCATATTGCGCGGCCTTTCCGATAAAGTGTTATTGATTGCTTAGTGCACCAATACAATTCTTCCACTGTTAATAATTCCTGAATTATTTCTAATGTTCAAGAAGTATACTCCAGCTTCTAAATTCGATCCGTCGAATGTGAATTCCTTCAACTCAAATTGGGAGATAGCTCCGTCGTATAGCAATTGACTTCTTTCACCAATCATGTTTCGAACTTCAATTACAACGTAATCATCTTTGCTAAATACCGCTGAGATAGTTGCTTTATTTTGTGTTGGGTTTGGATAGATGTTTACATCTACTGACCCTTCTACAGATACAACTTCTCGTCCATCTCCATTAACTGCTTCACGAATACTGTGGCATTCGTGTTCAGTTCCACACTTTCCAAGTAGATCACCATCAGCTAAGAAGTACTTAACTCGATTAAATGGAACACAAAGTGTTTTAGATTTTGATCCGCGGGTATGGCAAACGAATACCATTCCTTTTTTAGGTTTGTTACACTTTCCACCTTTTCCTGGTTTGCCATCTTTCCAGCCTTTTTTACCATGTGGTTTGCACCTCGGCTTGCATCTAACATCGATAAAACATGTGGTTTGCACCTCGGCTTGCATCTAACATCGATAAAACATGTGGTTTGATAAGCTTCGCCTTGGCAACCGTTTGAATCAGTGATAGTGGCAATGTATTCAGTGGTGATATCGGGGCAAACCGATATGCTGTCAGCAGTGTCACCAGTACTCCAGGTGTAAACGTATGGAGCAAGTCCACCAGTTGCAGATACCCCAACTGTTGTACAAGCTAAACTGTCGACATATCCAAAGTATACCGTTGCATTTGGAGAAATTACAGCAGTGATAGAATCAGGCTGTGTTAACTCGAATGTATCGGTAACGATAGATCCATTTGCATCGGTGATGACAACCGAATAAGAACCAGCCGTCAGGTTTTTGATTTTACTTGTAGTGTCACCGTTGCTCCAAGCCCAAGTGTAAGGAAGACATCCTCCTTTAGCACCAACTTTGATTTTTCCATTTGCAGCACCGTAGCACGTAACATTGTGCCCACCTGGGTAAACCTTGATACTATGTGCCTTCATAACGAATGGCTTGGCCTTAACTTTTACCTTAAATGAACATCTGGACTTATTGCCTGAACCGTCTTTTACTAAGTATGTAACTTTGGTTACCCCAACAGGAAAGTTATCCCCTGGATTATAGTTAGATTTCCATGTAAGTGGTCCGCAATTGTCTGTTGTCTGAGGCATTGGCCAGTTAACCGAAGGGCTGCAGTTGTCAGGAGTAGCAGTAACCACAATGTTTTCTGTGCACATGATCACTGGCGCAATTGTGTCAGAAACTGTTACAACCGAAGATGTTGCGTGAAAGTTCCCATTTACATCAGCAGCAATCAATGTCACTGAATTTGGTCCGAGATGAGAGCAATCAAATGAACTTTGGTCAATTACCAAGGAAGCAATGCCACATGCGTCATCCGATCCGTTGTTTACATCAGATACGGTAATTGTGCCATTGCCATTAGAATCCAAATAAACAGTTACATCTTGGGCAATTGGATTTGGTTTAACTGTGTCCATTACCGTTACAATGGCTGTGGCGATTGCCGTATTTCCGTTGTTATCGCTAACAGCAAGAGTAACCGAATTTGGTCCTACCATATCACAATTAAACATTGGAGGATCAACAGACATGAAAGCGATTCCACATGCATCATTTGATCCGTTGTCAACTTGTGCAGCTGATATAGAAGCCCCACCATTTACATCCAAGTAAACTGTTAAATCTTGAGTAATAGCTATTGGAGCTACACTATCAAGAACTGTTACGTTAGCCGTCGTGGTGGTTGTATTTCCGTTATTATCAGTAGCCGATACTGTAACAACGTTATTTACTGGACTATTGCAATCGAATGACGCAGGTGCTACAACGATACCGGAAATTCCACAAGCATCGATTACTGTATCGATTACATCAGATGAGGAAATAGATGTATTTCCAGAGGCGTCAAGATAAACGGTAATATCCTGATCGACAAGAGTAGGAGCAACCGTGTCAAAAATAGTAACTGAAATTCCAGCTTGACTGCTATTTCCGTGTATATCTGTTACCGTAAAATTTGCTTGTTCTTGGCCAACATCTGAACAATCAAATTGTGCAGGATCTACTTCTACAGAAGCAATACCACAATTGTCTTGTGATCCACCATCTACATTGGAAGCAGAAATTGATCCTTGACCGTTAGCATCTAGATAAACCGTTTGGTCATTTGCAACAGCTTTAGGGGGTTGATTGTCTTCGACTGTTACTACAAACATACATGTATCGGTTCCACACACGTTATTTGTAACTATGGTAACGTGGGTATTTCCAACGTTAAACAATGATCCGGAAACTGTACCGGAACCATTTCCAGTCGTAGCACCGTTAAATTGATAGTTTGTGGAACCACTTGGTATGGCCCCCACTGATGCCGTGTAACTTACGTTTGCAGCACACTGCCAATCGTCATTTGCTTGTTGAATATTGCTTGGGCATTTGGTGAATTCGGCTGGCTTGCAAATCACATCTCCTCTTACCGTAAAATTGTAGGTGGTTTCGTCGCAGTCGTTGGAAACCAATTCTACAACGGCGAAATTCTGACCGGGAGTAGTACCCGAGTGTCGGACTGAGAAATTTGTTGAACCTCCTGGTGCTATGGTCTTTGGTAAGCTTAGTCCAATTATTTTGAAATTAGGCGGTATTGGGCCCCGACAAGTTGCTTGCTGTGATTGTCAAAGGACCTGTCCCAGTATTTTCAATCTTGAATGTGCTGGTTAAGTTGCCATTAGGAAAAATAGCACCAATGTTTGTTTTATCCAGAAATGTTGGGGTTGTATCTCCATCAACAATTTCGTTGTTGTTGCCAGATATTTTGATTTCTGCGTTTGTACTTCTCACTTCAACGGAATCAGACAAAGCTGAACATCCAAATAAGTAAATTACGCTAACAGAATAAAATCCAACAGAGTCAGCAACATAAGCTTGTTGCGTTGCGCCTGGAATTGCCGTGCCATTCATATGCCACTGGTAAATTGCAGATTGACTTGCCGCTAAAGTAACGTCATTATTCGCTCCACACAAGTACGTTAATCCTGAAGGAGTTGTATTTACAGTTGGATTATCGTTTACAACTGCATCTACCGCAGGAGAAACGCCAGAACATCCGCCGGTGTTAGTTACGGCAACTGTGTAACTTCCAGAGACCGTAGCTGCATAGTTTTGCATGGTGTCACCAGATAGTGCTGTGCCGTTTAGATACCATTGGTATGCCTCACCAGTATTTGCAGACATAAATACGGTGTCGCCTTCACAAACTGTAGTTTGGCCAACCACAATAATTACAGCCGGCGCGACAGTAACAGTCGCAACACACGAATCCATGTTTCCAGCATTATCAACTATGTAAAGCGTTACGCTGTTCGCTCCGGTATCTGCGCAAGTGAACATCGACTTTGAAAGATAAGTTGTGTCCAACCCACAAGCATTTCCAGATCCAGCGTCAACCATCGAAGCGGTTACAACTGCTTGTCCGTTTTGGTCAAGTGCCACATTAACGTCTTGGCAAACTGCTGTTGGATTAACAGTATCAACCTGAGCGCTATTATTTCGATGGAAACGAATCTCATTACTGTTAATTCCGCTAGTTGCAACGTCTGGAACGAAATCACCGTCTAAATCGGCGATCACCATTCCACTAACTTCTGCCCGAGCAGATGAAGTATAGTCAATCCTGTTGGCGAATGACATGGATCCCGGAGCAGTAGACGTATTTTCATAAATTGCGAATACGTTAACCCCAAGGGACTTTACCATTACATCAGGATAACCATCTCCATTTGCGTCACCTACACCAATTCTGTAATTTCTTGTTGGTGCCGGATAGTTAATGGTGGTGTCAAACACGATATCTCCAACTGTTGATATGTTGCGATACATAGCTGTGTTTGCGGTTCCATTGAAATTGCAGGTGGTTAAATCTATTTTGCCGTCCTTGTCAAAGTCAGCAATCATACATCTGTATGGATACAGACCGTTAGATGGCCAAGCTTCTAATCCCTCAAAGGTACATACTGAGTCTCCAGCAAGTGTGGTGTTTCGGAAGGTAACTGCACGATTTAAACTTCCTTGTGTTGCAACGATATCAACAAGACCGTCTCCGTCGATGTCAGCAGCTTGTAGACCTGTACATCTCGCACCAGCGGCAACAACTGTATTCGCAGAAAATGAGAAATTACCTGGTCCAGTACTACCGTTTAGAAAAGTTGTAATGTTGTTACCAGTTCCTGCGATAATGTCAATTTTACCATCACGATTTACATCACCAATGGTAATTTGATATCCACCGCTTCCTCCAATGGTTTGTTGGGTGCCGAAACTTAAGTTGCCCGGAGTGGAGTTGTTGGCGATATAATAAATGGTGCTTCGAGTGAAGCAAATATCCATTTTTCCATCTCCATCGAAATCTGCAATGGCGTGCCCTTGAGGACCAGCACTGCTAATATCAAATCTGGTGAAGTTTAAGTTTCCTGGAGTACTTTGATTGTGCGCGATAGTAAATCCACCACCCGATACTCCTCCAGAAATTACATCTGGTTTTCCATCAAGGTCCATGTCCATTGCAAGCATGTTGTACGCACCTTTTGCCGGAAGTGTAAAATCCGTTGAGTTGTACGTTTGTGCTGTAATAGGAGTTGGACAGAATATACCATTAAAAGGTACTCGCGAATATGCCGTTTTGTCACAGTTGTTCTTAACCGAAATTGGAGCTAAGGTTGCTCCAACCGGAACTGTAACGGTCAATGTTCCAAAGTTTGCAGATTGAACAGTTGCTTGGGTAGCACCAAAAAATACTTGGTTGTTTGCAGGGTTGGCATCAAAGTTTGCTCCGAAAATAGTTACTGTGCTTCCAATGAATCCAGTATTTGGAGTAAACGAATTGATTACTGGTGCAGCGCAATTTTGCGCATATAGTCCAGTACCTAGCAGCCATGTGGCTGCTAGCATAATTAACTTTTTCATGTTGGGTTAGTCTTGGTAATTAATTGTAACTGATAGGTTTTTTGGATCGATTTCCGGTGACAGTTGCACAGCTAATTGAGCGTTAGAACTATTGCCTCAATCGGCTGAAATCATTTCACCCGCTTCCATTGATAGGGTGTTTACTGAATAGCTTTGGGTAGAACCATCGCTATCGCTTGCATTAATTTCAAAACTTACGGATTTAGGTTCTCCGTTTTCATTGAACACATGCAAGTAAAGAGTGGTAGGATCCTGTTCGCCGCATTGGACAACACGGTAGAATACGTCTATATGATTCTCGGACTCATCTAGAGCCGTCCAATCATGATAAACCTGTGAGTTTTGAGCACTACTCACCGACCAGCTAAACAATCCGATTAGCGGTAGTGATTTTGTAATTAAGGTTTTCATTAATTTGGTTTAGGATATTAATAATGCACGTGAAATTAAATAACGATTTCTGGACTTATAGTAGCTAAAAAAGTGGTTTGTTCGTTTTTTAAAAATTTAAATTTTGAAATGTGCGTATTTATAAAATTACCTAATAACTGTAACGATACTCATTAATCCATGCTTAATTTACAACTGACGGGTTAGTAACTACTTGATGGTGTTGATTCTTTAATTGTGATAATAGTACATGGGTATTCAATGGAACAGAGATCGCATTAATATTGTGGATGTCTTTTTCCCAATTATTGACCGAGACCGATCGACAATTCTGCGCAAAAGTATCGAGGTGTTTTATACCTGAAATGTTGTTGGCATAAAAATTAGGTCAGTGTTTTGCCCTCCATTTTAAATTCTGATGTTTTATGAAATGTAATTTTGGGATAATCTGCTTCTGCTTGAGCCAACAGAAATGGTGATTCAGCTAGGAAAACCAGATTATCGTCTTTGTCGGATGCAACATAACTTGCTTTTCTTTTGAAAAAGTCTTGGATAGCCTCTTCGTCTCCGGTCATCCAGCAGGCTTTGTGGTACCGTTTCGGCACAAAGTGACAAGTAGCTCCATACTCATATTGCAATCTATATTGAATCACTTCAAATTGCAGTTCTCCTACAGTACCGATGATTTTTCTGTTTCCGGGCTGGAAAATGAACAACTGGGCCACACCTTCATCCGTCAACTGCTTGATGCCTTTTTCCAATTGTTTGCTTTTCATGGGATCATCGTTAACGAGCTCTTTGAAAATCTCTGGCGAAAAACTTGGAATGCCTTTGAACATATATTTGCCTCCATCCGTCAAGGTGTCACCAATTTTAAAATTTCCTGTATCGTAAAGTCCGATTACGTCCCCAGGAAAAGCTTCGTCGATTACACTTTTGTCCTGGGCAAGAAAGCTGGTGGGATTGGCAAACTTAAATTTTTTGTCCATTCGCACATGATTGTAGAATTTGTTTCGCTCGAACTTACCGGAGCAGATTCTCAAGAATGCAATTCTATCTCTGTGCTTGGGATCGAGGTTTGCGTGTATTTTAAATACGAAGCCGCTGAATTTGGAATCGTTAGGATTAACAAGGCCTTCGTCGGTTTCGCGGCCCTTAGGAGTTGGAGATATTTCTATGAATGAATCCAAAAGTTCTTGAACCCCAAAATTGTTCAATGCTGATCCGAAAAAAACGGGTGCGACTTCGCCAGACAAATAGTTCTCGCGAGTGAACGGGTCGTAAACACCATCAACAAGTTCGATTTCTTCTCGCAACAGTGCGGCTTCTTCCTCACCAATTATTTCTTCCAACGTAGCATCTTCTAATCCGTCGACAGAGATCACGTCTTTTTCGATATTGGTTTTGTTGCCGCTAAATAAATTAAGGTTGTTTCTGTGCAAATTATATACCCCCTGGAAGGTGGCCCCGATACCGATTGGCCAAGATAACGGACGCACCTTAATTTCTAGTTTTTCTTCCAGTTCGTCGAGCAGGTCAAATGCATCACGGCCCTCACGGTCCATTTTATTGATGAATATGATTACTGGGGTGTTTCGCATCCGACAAACTTCCATGAGTCGTTCGGTTTGAGCCTCGACCCCATTGGCGCAGTCAATTAACAGAATTACACTGTCTACAGCGGTTAAGGTTCGGTAAGTATCTTCCGCAAAATCTTTGTGCCCTGGGGTGTCTAGAATGTTAATCTGCTTTTCGCGGTAATTGAAAGCCATTACAGAAGTTGCTACCGAAATTCCCCTTTGTTTTTCAATCTCCATAAAATCGGAAGTGGCAGTTTTTTTAATCTTATTGCTTTTTACAGCCCCCGCCGATTGAATGGCACCACCGAACAACAGTAGTTTTTCAGTTAAAGTCGTTTTTCCTGCATCCGGGTGAGAGATAATTCCGAATGTTCTTCGTTTCTCAATTTCTTGCTCTAGACTCATGTGTGGTAATTTGCCGGGCAAAATTACTTTTCTCAAATAAGATTTGCCAATTCTTCAATGTATAGCACTTTGCCTTTGTTGACGTGAGTAAGTACAATAACTGTTTGATCGTGCTCAGGAATACGGATGAAATAGGACCGAAACCCTTTCCACCATCCAGTGTGAAATACCAAAAGACCTTTTTTTTCTGTGTTCAGCAATCTCCAGCCATAGCCATAATTCTGACCATTTCTAAATCGTCGATTGCGTGGCTTTGTTGCCGAATCCTGCATTCTTTTACTCAACAAAATATTATTAAATAGAGCTCGGTCGAATTTGAGCAAATCTTGGCAGTTAGAATAAACTCCTTTGTCCCCCACGCAGCCATTAAGATAGATATCACTTTCTTCAACGTACCGCGCAGTGTATCCTGTTACTGGTTGAACCAGTTCATCTTTATTGTCTCGGCTGTAAACAACTGTAGACGACATTCCAATTGGGTCAAAAATTTCATCTTTCAGATAAGCTTCAAATGGTTTACCACTTACTGTTTCTACAATTGACGCTAACAGCAAATAGTTCGTGTTGCTGTAATAATGTCGTCTCCCGGGGGATGCAGCTGGCCATGGTTTAATGCGGTCCATTATTTCAATTACATCATTGTTGTCAATGGTTTTAGAATGGTCTGGCCAAACTGTATCTGGATTATCGCAAAAATGTGTGTACTTGCTTAACCCAGATCTGTGGGTAAGCAGCATTTCAACAGTTATAGCGGAATCGTTAAATGGAGAAATGTACTTGTAAACAGGATCTTTCAAGTTTAATCTACCTTGTTCAGCAAGTATTAAAATTGCAGTGGCGGTAATGGGTTTGGAGGCAGAAGCTAATTGAAAAGTATGCGATGTTGTTAGTTCTTCCTTTGGTCGAACTTTGGCAAAACCATAAGATTTTTCGAAAACAACTTTGCCTCTATCGGCAAATAGCACAGATCCGTGAAATCTTGACTTTTTGTGCAATTTGGTAAAATACCCATCCAACTCTGTGGCTTTTGGTAAGAACAAGCTATCGTAGTACTTGGTACTATCGGGAGGGGTAACTGGTGCTTCAACCGTAGGCTTGCGATCAGAACTTTGTATTTTACAGCTCGACCATAACAGTCCAGACAGAACAAAAGTCCAAAACATAAGATTGATGTATTTCATGAGTAGCCTAATCCACTCGCGAATGTACAACTTTAGGGAAATCGGAACACTGTTGATCGCAAATTTCTAAAGAAACTCAATCCTATAGATGTGGTAACCGATTAGTTGTTTGGCAAGAATTACCGAATCAAGTTTACATGTCCTCAATAGCGTCCTAAATAAAAAAAAGAGAGGTTAGTTTTTAGTCCAAAAATTACTTTGGGTCTCGTAAAAAAA
>JAHDGY010000094.1 GCA_020631555.1 Flavobacteriales bacterium
CTAACTGGTCATTTTCAGCCGGAATTACATGGTCAACTTTACAGGAATACACAATTATCTTTTGAATAAAGATTAAGAAAAAAATTGGCCGCCCAAAAGTTAGTATTTTCATATACAATCATCCTAATATACAGTGTATTATAGTCGAAAATAGCCGATCAGTTAAGTTAGTATTTTCGAAATTTTACCTTGGCCGTTGTTTTTGCCTCTAATATTTTCGTCCCCTGTTAAACCAAACAATTCATTTAACCTAAAACCTAATGATGTCTCTGAAACCGCAATTAACAACTTTTTATAAAAAATGAATAACAAACTTTGGGTTGCCGATTAACAATTACACGCCCACTCAAGCCTTCACTACTTCTACTACAACTTATTAATTAAACAAAAAAGTAAACAGAGCTTTTGTCGCTGTTTTGTTCGTGGATTGGACTATTTACGGAGGAAAGCTGCAGCGTATTAAATTGAATAGCAACGCTACGCTTTTGATACGGCTTTTTTCCATACAAGTAAGCTGAATGAGGCTCTGTTTATGAAACAAAAACAAGTAAATGAAAAAAGAGATGATAACGTCTAGTTGTGGAAAGACATTCAAGGTATTAAGTGTTGGCGCGATGCTGATCGCCCTAAACGCTAATGCTCAAGATGCGGTAAAAATTGAATTTGCGTACGATGACGCTGGTAACAGAATTCGAAGGTTTGTACCAGTCGATCCAAACGCCAACACAGGTTCAGGAAATTCCGAGGGTGATGGTGAAATGGCAAACGACGGCGATGCTAAAGAAGATGCCGGAGGAAGTATCGACGTAGACGTATGGCCTAATCCTACAAGTGGAGATGTAAACGTTGCAGTAGAAGAAACCATTTTGGATGGTTTGACCGGCTTTGAAGAACCAGCGGAAAGCGCATTGGAGCTTACAACCATAAAAGATTACGAGGTTATCGTAAACGATCAGACGGGAAAGGAAATTATCCATACCACGGTTCACGAGCCTAAATTCAACGTCGATCTTTCCGAGCAAAAAGCAGGGAACTACAACATGAAGGTTATTGCTCATGGACAAAACCAACACCAGCCGGTACACCACTCCGCTTCAAGACAAATAATCAAACAATAATTGGGGGATTGGATAATTAAAAATTATACGATATAGAAACAACATTTTACATAAAATGAGAATAAAAATACTAGGCAATTTGAGGACTAGATGGAGCGTCCTCATTGCCCTCGCAACAAGTTTAGGATTAACGACAATTAGTCAAACCGTCCAAGCGCAACCGTTTAAAGACAGAAAAGTAAATATTAACCTGCCGGTGGGAACCATTGCAGGGTCACATGGGGTAGCTAATGGAGCTGCAACCTACTCCATACCGATACCACTTCCTCCTGGAACAGATGGATTTGTTCCAAGCTTGTCAGTGAATTACAATAGCCAAGCAACGAATGGATTGTTGGGGTTTGGCTGGAATATTAGTGGCATATCGTCAATAACGAGAAGACCTAAAAACTATTATAATGATGGCAAAGTTGGACCTGTTAAACTTGCAAGCACGGATATTCTAGCATTAAACGGAAACAGGTTAGTTGCTGTTAATGGTGTTCACGGAGAAGAAGGAACTGTTTATGCTCAGGAAGTTGAACAATTCAATAAAATCACATCTTTTGGTAAAGCTGGTTACAAAGCCCCAAAGTGGTTTAAAGTGGAAACCAAGAAAGCCATAACAATGGAATATGGGAGGTCTGATGATTCTCGCATTGCTGCCAGTGGACAAAACCCACCACTTTCATGGATGCTGAATAAAGTGTACGATAATTATGGTAATCATTACACCTATCACTATCGCAGTAAAAACAATGAAACACTCTTGGATAAGATTAAATACAACGACAATGTAATTCAGTTTAATTACGGAACCAGAAAGGATAAGAATAAAACCTATGTTGCTGGACAAAGGCGATCTCAAAACGTGATATTAAAGTCCATTGTCATTACTAACGAAGGGAATTTGGTTGATCGGTATGAATTCAAACATGAATTGAGGTTCTATAGTTACCTTACGGAAATCATCAGGTACGGCAGTAAATTCACGCCTTTAAATAGCACTGTTTTTAAATATGGAGAAAACGATGGAAATTCAATTGTTCAGGAGCCAGTAAGTAATGTTTCCACTATAATTCCTTCAACAAACGGGGGATATGATAGCTTTTCAGAAAGCTATAAACACTGGACAGGAGATTTTAATGGAGATGGTAAAACCGACATTCTAAAGTATGGTGAATATTCTACCACTAAAATCAAGGAGCCGTTTGTAAGTCCCGATGATATTATCCGTAGTTCAGGAAAACGTTGGTACGTACATTTTGGCAAGGGAAATAATGGATTTGAAAGTCCAATTGGACTTTCAATCAATATAAAACTAGGGTTTAGTGACCGACTTGAAGTTGCAGATTTTAATGGTGATGGAATGGATGATATTGTATTCGTGCTGCGAAAGGATTATTCCAATGCGAATTATAAAGATTGGTATAACAGGAAGTACTTGACGTTTCTTTCAAAAGGAAAAGGATTCTCCCAACAAACAGAGTTTTTCACAGGTCCTTTCGAAAAAAACAAGGACCAATCTGCTCATCACTTAATAGATGTTGACGGAGATGGTAAACTAGAAATGTTCGATCATATTGAAGGGCGCTACTGGCTTGTCTTTAACGGAAATCGATATGACCCAAAAACCAAGTGGGAACAATGGGTTGACGGCAAGTATAATTTTTCAGAAAGTTTTTTAGATGACTTTGACGGAGATGGAAGCACAGAAATTATCAATGTGTACGATATTTTCACCAAAAAATACTATTACGCAAGTTGGAATGGTTCTGCTTTTTCGTTTAACGAGCAAAAAAACAAGTTTCCAATTCCCTCAGGTAGATTAAGCAAGGACAAAACCAAGTACCTTTACGGGGATTTTAACGGAGATGGTAAACTCGACTACATCACAGCATATCTGAAAAACCCTTTTGGAGCAAGCTCTTTTTATCCAGGAACAGGGAACATTAATACGCAAGACAAAACACCGATTCATTTCGATTTGAAAAGCCAATATGCGCAACACCTTGTGAAGGATATAAATGGCGATGGAAAATCAGATATTATAGCCATTCATACCCAATCGATAGACGTCTATTACAGTTCGGGATTAAAATTTCACAGACGTATTTACGGACTGCCATTCAAGACGAAAGATTATGAGTTAACATTTGGAGACTTCAACGGTGATGGGGTTACGGATATTTACGCCTATCAAGTGTATGGAGGTTCCAGTAATAAGCCAGAATATAAAGCCAAAGTACTTTATTTCCCCACTAGTGTAAAAGGTCGGTTGCTGCATGCTATTGCTGATGGATACAATAATGTAACGGAGTTTACCTATGATTTCTTAACCAGTAAAAATGTTTATAAAAAAGGTGTAGGCTCAAAGTTTCCGGTTAATGATATACAGCCGGCATTACCTGTAGTATCTTTCGTTAGTATTCCAAATGGAATGGGTAACTATGGCCGCAATACCACAGCTTACCTTTATGAAGGAGCAAAGCTTCATAAGCAAGGAAAAGGGTTTTTAGGGTATGAGAAAATTACCGAGACCAACTACGGTACGGGGATTAAAACCGAAACAAAATTCAGATACCATCCAAAGTACTTCCTGCATCAAGCATATCAGACAAAAGCTTGGTTAATTGGTACGGGGCAACAACTGTCTCAAACCAACCTTTGGAACCGTTACAAAGACCTCGGCTCAAAAAGAGTATGGCCATACTTGCTAAAATCCAAATCAGACAATAAGCTTTTGGATTTTGTTACCATAACCGACTTCAAATACGACAACTATGGTAACCTTAGATGGAAAAGAGAAAAAAATCCAATTATCACGTCAACGGAGGTTGCTACACATGAAAGGTTTGGAACGCACATTCCAGCTAGTGTAACGTATAAAAAGACCAGTACCCAAAGGAACAATCAGTCTCCATACGTTCGAGAGATAGAATTTAAATATTATCCGACAGGAAAAGTCAAACAGATTATCACTGATCCAAAGGACAAGAAAAAAACAACGACTTATCATGTCTACGATAATAATAATGGTACGCTGAAGATGATCGTTTTGCAGGCAGAAGGGATGAAAAACAGAGTAAAAATGTACGATTACGATGCTCAGGGTAGATTTATCGAAAAAACGACCAACTCGCTCAATCAAAGCAGCTATACTACATACGATACCAAAAGAGGTTTGCCTTTGACAACAACAGGAATTGATGGATTAAAAACGACATTTGAGTACAACGAGTTCGGTCAGCTTATCAAGCAAACTACACCGGACAACATCACCACAACAACGACAATGCAGTGGGATATTACCAGTGGCGATCCTCAAAACACTACGGAGCTTGGAAATGCGATGCACTCAGTAACGGTTGCTACCCAAGGAAAACCAACCGTTAAGACTTGGTTCGATGCTTTAGGAAGAAACATTCAAAAGCAAACCGATGGGTTTACAGATAACGACCCTAAGATTTATCAGGTAACGACATATGATTATCGGGGAAGGGTAAAAACGGTTACGAATAATTTTTTCAAGGGAAGCTCTAAACCAATCATTGTAACCCATAACTCCTATAATAATATGGGGCAGTTGGAAAAATCTTCCAATTCTATTGGAACTGTTAAGTATAGGTATAAGTACCGCAAATCGATTAACAGAATTGTAACCTATGTTACCAATTTAGATGGTACAGAATCTAGAACGGATAATGATGCTACAGGAAAACTAATTGCCTCCAAAGACGAGAGTGGGAAATTTATGAATTACAGTTACTACAGCTCTGGGCTTCTTAAAGAAACCAGACTAGCAGGTAAGGTAATTGCAACGGCTAAATATGACTTGCAAGGAAATCAAACGGAACTAATGGACCTTAATGCTGGTACCACAAATTATATTAGCGACGCGTTTGGACAAGTTATTCATATGAAAGATGCTGCTGGTAATACTTTCGAGATGCAATATGATGTACTCGGTAGGACCAAACAAAAAACGGACGTTGGTACCAACACAATTACCACATACAACTACGTTAGTTCTGGAAATGGAATCAACCAACTAGAAAAAGTTGTAGAGAGCAAGAATAATATCAGTGAACAATACGGGTACGATTACCTAGGTAGGGTAAAATCTGTTACCGAAACAATTGACGGAAAGAACTTTGTTTCGGTTTATGGCTATAATAAGTACAATGCCGTTGATAAAGTAACATACCCTTCTGGATTTTCAATTGAAAATATATACACCAATACGGGACATTTAGATCGTGTCATAAGCGGATCAAAAACGCTATGGAATGCTGAAAAAATGAACGAAAACGGACAGTATACCAAGTATAACTTAGGCAATGGATTAACGACACACAAGCTTTTTGATGACTACGGTTATCCTAAACATTTTGTTGTGTCGAATCCGAGTGTGCAAAATTTAAAGTTCAAATACGATCCAAAAAATGGAAATTTACTTTCTCGATCCGAAAATGGTAAAATGGAAGTCTTTGACTATGATGACCTAGACAGACTTAAATTTGTACAATTAAATGGGCAGCTGAAACAAGAATTAAAATATTGGGATAATGGCAATATTGAATTTAAAACGGATGCTGGAGAATACACTTACGATAAGAATAAAGTAAATGCAGTGTTAACAGCGACTAATCCTAACGGAGATATTTCTTCATTGGAACAAAATATAAAATACAACAGCTTCCATAGTCCTGAGTCGATTTCGGAAACTGAGACAGACGATAACGGTAATCCAACAAAAGTTAGGCATCAACTATCTCTGTATTATGGTCCTAATCAACAGCGCAAGAAAACCGTTTATGTTTATGAAGATGGTAAGAAAGTCGTTAAAAAGTACTTTTTAGGGGAGTATGAGAAAACGATAAATTATACAAATGGAAAACATACCGAAGTGCATTACATTGCAGGAGGGGATGGTCTTGCGGCGGTTTATGTCAAGAAGTCAGGATCGAACGGTCAACTATACTATGCTTATACGGACCAATTAAGCTCGACTACAACGCTTACCGACGAAAAAGGAAAGGTTGTTTACCAGCAAAGTTTTGATGCTTGGGGAAGAAAGCGAAGTCCTAAAAGTTGGGAAATAGAAGACTATAAGGAGGATTCAAATTTTGAATGGCTTAGAGGTTATACAGGGCACGAACACCTTCCAGAATTTGGCCTTATCAATATGAATGGTAGAGTCTACGATCCAGTACTTGGGAGAATGCTCTCTGCCGATAACTACGTGCAAAATCTGACCTCTTCACAAAGCTATAACCGATATAGCTATTGCCTGAATAATCCACTTAAGTATAATGATCCTGATGGTGAAATACCGCATTTAGCCGTTGTAGGAATCTATGCAGCAGTGAATGTAGGAGCAGATTGGGCAAAAAATGATTTCCAAATGAACGGAGACCAATTTGCCCGGTCCCTAATGCGAGGAATGGTGCAAGGTAGTTATGCAGCTGCTAGTGGAGGTGTTGCTAATGGTTGGGACGCTTTAGGTGGTGCTCTCTGTGATCAAATACCAGAAGTTAGTGTAACTATTGGCTCGGTAACCGTTGGAATCAGCCCTGCTAAGTCGGTGGGTAATGGATTTGGATATGGCGCAAACATGAGTGTTAAATACAACATCGATGATCACTGGTCGGTATCTGGTGGCTTTGGGATTACTAAACAAAATAAAGCTATGGGAAGTGGACTATCGGGAATTGAAACCAGAACATCTTTTTCTGCTGGATATGATAATGGAAAGCATGGATTCAGATTGTATTCGACAACTTTTGGCGGAAATGTAGGAACGAATCAACGTGTAGGAGGACTTGAGTTTAAATACAAGGACTTTTCTGTTCGATACGAAAATGATGGGGCCCCTTTTAACTATTGGTCTGGTGATGGCGGAGATAGGTATCGCACAGCAGCGGTTCAATTAAGCTATTTAGATTATACTGCGGGATTCAGATTGTTTACTGGTAGTAGGAAAAAAGCTGAATATGATGACGAATTTGAAAGATATGGCTCATATAAGGGAGGCGAACGGTGTTATGGCAATTATAACGAAGTATATCCAAATGATCTTGTTACCGAATCAGGGCCGAGGTACCGGCTTGGTGGTGCATACGTTGGATATAAGAATTTTCAAATTGGCGCAAACTCAGAGTGGATTCGGCATGGTATTCAAGATCGGGTTGCGCATGGAGCGAAGGCACAACCTGGCTTTGAAATGCTGAGTAATACGTGGAAACCATATTTTAATTACCAAACATTTAATCCATTTACCTTATGGTAAAAAATAGTTTAATCATGGGGGCAACAGTATTGTTGTCCTCATGTGTCTTTTTCAGACATCCCATCAAATTAGTGGACGGTCAACCTATCCATAAACGGGAACCAAAGTATAAGTTGGTTTATGAATTGGATACGTCTGGATTACAGCTTATTGATCCGAATGCTGTTTATCGGTACGATGTTCCCCAAAGTAGCCCAGGGCCTATTTCAAGGTATATTAAATTAGATTCGGATGGCGGGTTAGTTAGATTGTCAAAATTTGATAATGAACCTCTTACGATTTATGACATAGATAAGATACATCCTAAGTCAATGCGTAGAGGGAGATACAAATTGTATAAAAAGAATAGAATCAAGTTGGAACAGTTCTATCCAAGTGAACCTATGCCATTTGTTGATGGATGGTTTCGGCATTTTAGTAAAGGATATATCGTTGGTGATACTATCAAGATAAAGCACGATAATGGTTACTACGATTACATACTGGACAAGAATTGGAAGAAATAAATAACCCATGAGAATACAATACTTAATAATAATGTTGGTTGCGCTATCAACCAGCTCTATTCATGCAGAAAAGCCAGTAATTAGCGATGATGTATTCCAAAGTCATGCTTCGGAGTCTGAAAAAGACGATTCTAGAAAGTTTCCGCATGTCATTGGTGTTAGGACAGGAGTTAGTTGGAGCAGACCAATCAAGCCAACCAGATCAGAAATATTGTACGACCCGCTAAGTCAAAATGGAATCTTTGGCTTAAGTTACGGGTTGTCTTATTTTCATAATGTTAGCCCTAATTTTCATGTCAGTGCTGATTTTACCGTGTCAAATAAGGGAGTTGAGTACGTGAATGATCATAAGGATTATAATGGTGATCTTGCATATTTTAAATATTTCAGGGATGAGCACAGAGTGGTTTTTACCCACCTAAATCTTCCTTTGAAAATCGGGATAAATTTTGGGACAAAAATTTCCGGATTTGTTGATATGGGAATTGTTCCTTCACTATTAATACATCGAGGATCGGTAAGTAAATATTCGTACAAAGGCAAAGTTACTAATGAAACGAATGACTCCCATTTTGAAAAAGGTGATTTCAACAAGCTGGATTTAGGAGGTTTGATTGAAATAGGAGCCAATATCCCAATTGGGAAAAGGTTTTTGTTTAGCTCAAGGTTGTCTATGAATTGGAGTACAGTAGAATTTTCGGACGAAAGTATTGACTTAGGCATTGGAACGTTTCATCAGCTAGCGATCCTGTCTCTCGGATTGGGATATAAGATTGGCGGATAGGGTGTAATCCCGTGAAGTTGATCATGTAATTCTGGCGAATATGACTAGTGGTCATTAGGTAGCCGGATTTCAACGGTACACTTTCGAAGGAATTTCAGTATAGGCAGCTCCATCGTCCAACAAGCGGCTTATCATGGCTGCAATTAAAATTTATAAGATGAAAAATTTAAGAAAGGCCATAATTCCAATGGCAGTTATAATGATACTTCATTCCTGCTCTCCTTTAACCTCGCACCAAACAGGTAGGACTCTAGGTAAACAAAGTTCTAGTACTACTATATCATTAGATATTTCTGGAGAAACACACCCATGGGCCGAAAAGTTAACTTTTCCAGGTCCAAAAAGCGATACTAATTTGACTACGATTAACCTATTACCTGCCGTTGAATTAAAAAAAGGAGTAAGGGAGAACTTGGATTTAGGATTTTACGTCAACCTTTCGGGTTATACATCTTTCAGTAGCAAATTTCAAACAATTGGAAATCTAGAATCTAAGTTTGCATCCAGCGTTGGTCTTGATCTAGGGTTTCATTTAACCTCATTAATAACTGAACATCCCTTTACAAGTGCTCAACTATCCATGTATAACTCCTATCATTTCCGCGATAATGCTGCGTTCACTTTTTCTCCAAGATTCTCTTGGCTTGTTTCCTCCTCAGCAGATATTTTAAGTAAAGCTAACAGCACAAGCGATTTTACCTTTGGGTTTTCTACAGGTTTCATATTTGGTACATATGATCAATTTTCGTTTCAACTATCCAATCATTGGGTTGCAGGAAGATCAAGACCTTCGTTCCTTATTTCTATGGCATATATTTTAGGATTCAATCGAAATCCGGTCAACCCTGCGGATAGGTTCTAATGGGAATTTGGTTCATCCTGAAGAATTTCAACAGGTTTACTTCACCAAGACCTAAATAGTCGTTCCTTATAAAATGACTTTCGAGGGTTGTTCAGCTTCTATAATAA
>JAHDGY010000013.1:0-42433 GCA_020631555.1 Flavobacteriales bacterium
GTTGGATACAATTAATTTGTGACCTTGTAATTGCTGATTTCTTTAACTCCTTCTCGATCGGTAACCAATCGATTAAAGTGTCTATCTCCTTGAAAAACTTATTCTTCGACGTGCGTCGATCAACATCGTAACTGGCAAAACTCATCTGAGATATATTGGTCTGTTTGTAACTCATTTATCAGCAACAACAGAACTTAATCAACAATCTCAAATTACTTTATGTGCAAAGGTCTCATTCCATTAGCGTTAACTGAAATAAATAAATCACCGACACCTACATAATTTACTATATTTAAACACCTTAATACCACCCTATAGTCGAATCACCTTTAATAATCCATGCTATGAACAATCTATTGTTGCTGACAGTTGTGTTAATTGCTTTCAGCCCACGAATCAAATCCCAACACCTGCATCCACATCATAGATGTGGGCAGTCTGAACTGCTACAAACGATGCTAACCAATCCCAAATTAAGAGCAAATTACCAACGCTCGCAAGCCAGATTGAAAAAGGAAAAAATAGCCCTTAGAGCAAATCAGAGTCTACGTGCACTGCAATCTGACAGTCTAATTACAATTCCTGTAGTATTTCATGTTTTGTATGATGACAATTCCAAGAAACCTACAGTTACAGAAATTGAAAACCTGCTCACATCGGTAAACGAATTCTTCAATGCAAAGAACGCTGGCTATTCCAAAGTTGTGGACGCCTTTGATACCGTGAAAGCAAATTTTAAGATAAAACTCAAACTAGCCAAAACAGCCCCGGACGGCACTTGTTTTCCTGGAGTTACATACACCAAAACCAGATGGACCTCGGTTGAAAGCTATTACTACGGTAGTCATCAAGTTAATGCAGTAATTAAAGGAAATAATGTCTTCCAAGGAGAATGGCCTGGAGGTCAATACCTGAATGTATTTGCTTGCCAGACAATTCATCCGATGGTGGCCGGCTATGCTTTTTATCCCGATTCTACCAATTGGGGAAATACCATGTATTCTCATGTTTGGTTAAGTCCGGATGGACTGGCGAAACCTACTACGATTGCCCATGAAGTCGGTCATTGGCTTAATCTCGGTCATCCTTGGGGCCATACCAATTCCATTGACCCCAATTACAACCATTGCATTGAAGATGATGGTGTGAAAGACACACCAACAAGTAAGAATGCGTCAAGTGGTTGCAATTTAACTGCTAACACTTGTTCCGAAGACACTGAATTTTGGGGGTTTGACCAAATTGACAATGTACAGAACATAATGGATTATTCAAATTGTCCTAGTATGTTTACTAAAGGTCAAAAAGAGAGAGGGCGAGTTTCACTAGCGAGCAAAGTGGGATCGAGAAATACCCTCAGTACCAAAAGTAATTTGGAACGCACTGGGGTATTTAATAATGAGTCATGCGTTGTGCCATACTTGATTGCAGATAGAACAACTATTTGTCAAGGCGATATAGTACGATTTGTAAACGAATCTTACTCCAAGATTCAATCCTACGAATGGAAGTTTACCGGTGGTACTCCTCCAACCTCAACAGAAGAAAATCCATCCGTAACTTACAATGCGTCCGGCAAGTTCGACGTGCAACTAACGGCCACAAATAATGCAGGAGAATCGAAAGACACAATTTTCAAAGAGTATATTTTAGTTCATGGTGATGCAGCTCTATCCGCTCCTTTTTCTGAAGATTTTGAAGAACTTTCGGGTAACTTATCGGATAATGAATGGCATACCACATCACCAACAGAAATACCTTGGGAAATAAACCAAACTGCATCAGTTTCTGGGCAAAATAGTGTAACCATAAACCAGTTCAAACATTTGTACGATTCAAGCAGTCCGCATTACAATTATATGTGCCATTGGAATTGTGGAAACAACTATGTGTTAAGAAGTCCAAAATTCAATCTATCCGACCAGACAAAAGCCCAACTCTCATTTAAATATGCGTACAATGCCGTGATACGTTACGATACCATTATGCCTGGACTGACGTTTCTTCAAGAGACAAGATTAAAACTAAGCACATCTAACAATTGTGGTAAAACTTGGAAAGTTGCAAAAGAAATAAAAAATGAAAACTTTATAACCGGTGATTTAAAGAAAGATTCTTCAATATACATTCCGTCCGGCGATGAATGGAAAACGGTGACGATAGATCTTGGACCAGAAAATCTTGTTGACAATTTTCAATTTGAATTAGACTTAAATTTATGGAGATGGAATAACTTTTACCTGGACGACATAAATATAACGGTGGGAGATGCAATTGGAATTAAGGATTTTCGCCAACAATTAAGCCTAAGTATTTATCCTAATCCGGCTTCCAAAACCGCAACAATAAAATACGAGTTACCGTTTCAATCAAGGCATTTTAGTATTTCCTTAAATGATTTAACTGGCAAAAAAATCATGGCACTAGACAACGTCCAATCTAGTGTTGGTAAACATGCGCTAAATCTATCGCTAGCCAATTTGGCAAGAGGAAGTTATTTTGTGGAAGTAGCCTCTGATTGGGGTAAAGTAGTAGAGAGACTGATCGTTCAGTAAAAAACTAGGCACGTTTAAGGGTGAAGGAAAAGGTACTTCCTTTACCCACTGTGCTTCTCACATTTATTGTCTGGTTATGCGCTTCTATAAAGTGCTTTACAATGGACAAACCCAAACCTGAACCACCTACATTTCGTGACCTACTCTTATCGATTCGATAAAAGCGCTCGAACAAGCGATTCAAATGCTGTTCCTCGATACCAGGACCATCATCGGAAACTTCAACCAATACATTTTCGCCCATATCAAAAAATCGAAGCTCAATACTTCCTTCTGATTCACAGTATGAAATTGCATTACTTATAAGATTAATCAATACCTGCGCAATCCGATCTCTATCAGCAAAAACCATAATTGGATTGACGTACGACTTATTAAACTTAAGTGAAATCGTCTTCTCTTTAGCCTTGAACTGAAGGTCACTCATTACTTCACCCGTCAAATCGACCAGATCCAGTTTATCAATTTTCAACGGTATTTTGCCAGACTCCACTTTTGTAATAACATCCAGATCTTCAATTATCCTAGTCATCCGGTCGACTCCTTTTGACGCACGTTCTAGAAACTTTGTGTTTACCGAAGGATCGTCCATTCCGCCTTCCAACAACGTTAGAATATAACCCTGAATACTAAACACAGGAGTTTTCAATTCATGCGCTAAATTGCCAATAAACTCCCTTCGAAAAGTTTCCTGTTCCTTCAATGCCTTCAACTCCTCATTACTTGTTTGCGCCCAATCAATAACCTCCTGGTTAACATTCTTAATTTCATTCTTATCCATATCAATGGAAGTGTCTGACTCGTCCCCAAGTTTATAATTCCGAATAACCCGATGAATGGTTCGAATTCGATTAATTAGAAATACACGCACAGCGTATCTACCGGTAAAATAAGCAACTCCGAAAGTGAATGTAAAAGCTACTAACACCATGCTAAAGCTGAACTCACCTCCACTCAAAACTGAATAAACTCCAATCATGAGTGCCGTGCTACAGCCACTGAGCATAGCTAACAAAATTGTTATTTTATTTGGCGTATCGAACTTCATGAAGCCTAATTCAGGGGCACAAACTTGTATCCAACCCCTTTAACCGTTTTTATGTATTCCGACCCTAATTTCTCTCTCAATTTCCTGATATGAACATCAATTGTCCTGTCGCCAACAATAATATCATCGCCCCAGACACTGCTCAAAATAATATCTCTAGTAAACACATTACCAGGTTTAGACATCAATAAGGTAAGTAATTCAAATTCCTTTTTTGGAAGCATTATTTCACCATCCGGAGAAACCACGACATAACGATCTCGATCAATTCGTAAAGTACCTTCCTTAGCCTCAGTAGCAGCACCATTTCCATTTTCTTTTCTCCTCAACAACGCCTTTACTCGACTTAATAAAACTCTGGGCTTAACCGGCTTAGTAATATAGTCATCAGCTCCATAATCAAACCCGGCAATTTGAGAATAATCCTCTCCTCGGGCAGTCAAGAATGCCACCATAACATTTTCAAGACCCTCAGTTCCACGAATTTCCGAACATGTTTCCATCCCATCCATTTCCGGCATCATCACATCCAATATCACCAAATCCGGAACCACTTTCTTCGCAAGATCAAGCCCAGCCCTGCCATCAGAAGCTGTATAAACTTGAAAACCCTCTTTCTCCAGTTGATATTGAATTATATCTACAATATCCGGTTCATCGTCTACCAATAATACTTTACGTGCGTCTACCATGCAATCAAAGTTAAAAACTATTCAAAATTTAGACTTTGGGATCCAACTCCCACTGTTTGAGGTAAATTTAGATCAATAGTGTTAACTGAACATTAATCTTTTCTAAACCTAGCAATTACCCATTCATCAACTAAAATAAAGGTGATAAATTTGTGTTCTTGAATTTGGCTGAAATAATAAAGACCTTCCTACAAATAGGGGTTTCTGCGTTTGGTGGACCAGCAGCGCACATAGCTGTTATGGAACTCGAAATCGTGGAGAAACGTCAGTGGATGAATAAACAGCAATTCACCGATCTTGTTGGAGCCACTAGCATAATCCCTGGTCCTAATTCCAGTGAAATGGCGATGCACTGCGGTTATGCACGTGGAGGGGTACCTGGCCTTTTCGCTGCTGGATTGGCCTTCATATTGCCAGCGATATTACTTACAGCTCTAGTAGGGCATCTGTACGCATCTTATGGTCATTTACCTGCATTAGAAAACTGGATTGCCGGAATTAAGCCAGCCATGATCACTTTAATTTTATTGGCGGTTAACAAACTACGGAAAAAAGCCCTTTCGAATATCGAACTAACCGTTGTAGCACTATTTGTGATAATAGCCTATCTATTTGGTATTTCTGAACTAGTCTGTCTATTCGGAGCTGGCCTGTATGGAATAACTCGCTCTCTGGTCAGCAGTACTTCACTAAAAGCAGTTTTCGCACCTGCGATTCTGGTTATTCCTGCGATAACTCATATTTCCGCATCCAGTATTTTTCTGACATTTCTAAAAATCGGATCTATTTTATTTGGCAGCGGCTATGTTCTATTCGCCTATCTTGAGGGAGAGCTAATACATACTAAAGCCTGGTTAACTTATTCTCAACTTGCGGAAGCGATAGCGGTCGGAAATTTGACTCCTGGCCCCGTGCTATCAACCTCAACATTTGTTGGTTTTCAACTCAATGGTATTTGGGGTGCAATTGCAGCCACCGGCGGCATATTTCTTCCTTCATTTGCATTTGTGCTGATTCTAACTCCCATAGTCCCTAAGATTCGTAAATCTGCTCTAGCGACAGGATTTCTAAATGCAGTTAATGCAGCAGCTTTGGCTCTAATGTTCGGGGCCGCAGTCAACCTAAGCAAGGCGGTGTTGATAGATTGGCAAACTGCCATAATATTCGAATTAAGTGCAATTTTTGTGTTCGGATTTAAAAAAGTAAATCCATTTTTACTGATTGCCGCAAGTTCATTAACTGGATTCATCCTCTATTCTATTTAATACTTATGGTGAAATACAATCCTAAACTTTGGTTCAAGTACATCTTCAAATTTTCTTCAATCGGAACGTTCCGAATGCTTTGGAAGGAAATGGTGATTGTAGCATTGACAACCGCTTTGTTTTGCTGGCTACACCAGCAATGCCTACTTCAATGGGACATTATGTCCAACATGGCAGCAGTCTATTCAATAATTGGTTTTGTACTTTCATTGCTGTTGGTCTTTCGTACAAACACTGCCTACGATCGATGGTGGGAAGGCAGAAAGAAATGGGGTTTACAGCTTAATAACAGCCGAAATTTGGCGTCAAAAATTGCAGCCTTTTACACTAACGATGAAAACACTAGACTTTTCTTCTTTCGGCATATCTCAAGTTTGGGCTTTGCAATGAAGGAGCATCTAAGAAATGGAGTAAAACAAGACCAGTTAACCCTCAATCCGGAAGAAACCAATAACATTATGTCCAATAAACATGTACCTAACGCCATAATTTCAGCAATGTACAATCGTATCGTTTCTGACAAAAAAGCCGGAAAGCTAACCGGGGAAGACGTTTTGTTAATGGAAAAGGATATGAAAAACTTTTCAGACATTCTCGGTGCTTGCGAACGTATTCTAAACACCCCTATCCCATTCTCTTACAATCTTTTCTTAAAGAAATTTATATTCATTTACATCGTAACGATGCCATTTTCCTTCATCCCGGAGTTTGGCTATTCTTCTCCATTTATCGTAACTTTTATTTTCTATATTTTGGTAAGCATGGAAGTTTTGGCCGAGGAAATAGAGAACCCTTTTGGTCTCGACCCGAATGACCTACCTACTGAAGAGCTCTGCAAAAAGATCCATAATAACACCTACGAATTATTGACTAAAACCAATACCTAATAAAATGAATACATATTTTCCAAGAATGCACGTTAGCCTTTATTGTTCGGACATTCAAAAAACAATTGATTTCTACTCCGGTTTTTTCGGTCAGCAGCCCGCTAAGACAAAAGCCGACTACTGTAAATTTATACTAGAAAAACCGTCATTAATCATATCGTTTGTTGCGAATAAGGATAGGGCAACCGGACAATTTGGCCACCTTGGTTTTCAGGTAGAAACAAAGGCAATGTTGATGGAACGTCTTGCAATAGCAAACACACAATCAATTGACGTTTTAGAAGAAATGGAAACAAACTGTTGCTATGCCAACCAAGACAAATTTTGGGTAACCGATCCTGATGGAGTCATGTGGGAAGTATACGTCTTCAATGAAGATGTTGAATGGAATGATCCAAGGTACTCTTCCCAAGAATCTAGCGCTTGCTGCGCTTCAACTGGCCAGACATTGGAACAACCAGAAAAAAAGAAAGTCTCCCTAGCGTCATTGGGAAAACAATCTTGTGACCCAAGTTCTAACTGCTGCTAGAATTTAACTATGAAGATTTTAGTTCTTTGTACTGGAAACAGTTGCAGAAGTCAAATGGCCCATGGATGGCTGGATTATTTTTCACGGGAATTCTCACCACAAATAGAAGTCGTTAGCGCTGGCGTAGAAACACATGGCGTTAATCCCAAGGCTATTCTTGTGATGAAAGAAGTAGAAGTAGACATTTCCGATCATACTTCCAATCACATCGACCAATATATAGACTCAGGTATAACTCATGTTATTACCGTGTGCGATAGCGCAGCAGAAAAATGTCCCATATTTCCGGAAAGAATAATCGTAAGTCACCAAAGTTTTAACGATCCGGCTAAAGCCACAGGTTCAGAGGAAAATATTCTCAATCAGTTTAGGAAAGTTCGGGATGAAATAAAGGAATACACACAGTCGTATCTAAAGGAACTAGTCAGTGAAACTATGGTTTAAACCTTTTTTGGGAGAATGTTTAGGCACGTTTATTTTGGTGTTTGTCGGTTGTGGTTCCATTGCCTGCTCGGTACTGTTCGATACTTTTTCCAACCTAATTGAAATTGCATTGGTTTGGACATTTGGCGTTACGCTAGGAATATATTGTTCGAAAAAACTTTCAGCTGCGCATCTCAATCCTGCTGTAACATTGGCGATGATAGTTGCTAAACGACTCATCAAAAACCACGGATTAGGTTATTTGACTGGGCAGTTCACAGGAGCATTTATTGCTGCAGCCACCCTTTATCTAATTATGCCGATTACTGATTTTGAATTTAGCAAGGGAATCGTTCGCGGTTGCGAAGAATCTGTATTAACAGCATCAATATTCGGAGAGTTTTTTCCAAATCCCGGATATGCAGATACAATCGGCCCAATTTCACAATGGATTGCGTTTAGTGTAGAAATGGTTGGAACAACCTTGTTGGTATTTGTCATATTTAAAATTGACAATTTTAAAAAACTCTCACCCGTGGCTCCGTTATTGATCGGTATAACGGTAGGTATTTTAATCTGTTTTTTAGCCCCAATAAGCCAAGCCGGGTTCAATCCAGCAAGGGACTTAGCCCCTCGAATTTTCGCATATTTAGCGGGTTGGGGCAATGCCGCATTTCCAAGTCCTAATCTTAGCTTTTTGGTGGTTTATGTCATGGGGCCACTAATTGGTGGAATATTTGGATATGGTTTGTATAAGGGATCAGAAAAAGAATTAGCTTAGCGCGCGGTAAATTTTATTGTACCATGACACTGGCATTTGACTTTCTTTGTACTGTGCTATATAACTTGATAATGAGTTTAATCTGGCAAATATGAATGGCAGAATAACGGTTAGCCTGCAAAAGATACTCTCACATTTTTCTTTTACTCCGTTTCTGGTAGTGGCCTTTGTAGTTGTATCTGGAACCTTGACTGGCCAAAGCAATGCGGAACTTGACACTACAAGCAGTAAATTTGAACCAAACATTCAGAATGGTATAAATAAAGCTTACCAGGCCCAAGCTGCAAAGCTATTAAATGCTCAAATTTTTGGTCATTTTGAAGTTCAGCCCTTAGTTAATGGAGCCCACATTAACTGGTCTGTACATTGTGATCATTTGTCGTTTTTACGATCTAATGGCTACACTGTTGTACTTGAATACAATACAAAAATTGGCGCTAATCGGCACAAAGAAGGCTATTCGAATTCGGATTGGACAACAGTTCCTAACTTGTCGATTGCGAGTAAAGGATATGATATAACTGATCTTAAAGGCGGCACCAAATATGTCTTTAAACTTGGCATCTCTAAAGAAGGTGGGTCCGTAATATGGTCAGGAAAAGCTAGTTGCAAACCAGACAGAGGCTGGGGTATATTTAAATTTCTATTATTAATTGGGTCACTTGGCCTTTTCATTTTCGGAATGAAGATGATGAGCGAAGGACTCCAACGAGCGGCAGGCTCTGGATTAAGGAAAATGCTAAGCTCCATAACAAGCAATCGTTTGTCCGGGATTTTAACAGGTTTTGGTATCACTTCGGTCGTACAATCCTCTTCTGTAACTTCAGTAATGACGGTAAGTTTTGTTAATGCCGGTTTACTAACGTTAACCCAATCTGCCGGAGTGATGATGGGAGCCAACGTAGGAACAACTATTACCGGCTGGCTAATTAACGTATTTGGTTTTAAAGTAAGCTTGAGCGCGTACGCTCTAATCTTCATTGCTGTTGGCGCTCCATTTCTATTCACCTCAAAACAAAACCTCAAATCTTGGGGAACAACCATAATCGGTTTTGCTCTACTGTTTATGGGGTTAGGCGAATTAAAACACGTATTAGATGGATCAATTGACGCTGATTCTGGATTCGTGAAATTCTTTCTAGACTATAAGGATTTTGGACTTTTAAGCACCGTTTTATTTGTGCTGTTAGGCACTGTAGTTACAGTTTTAATCCAATCATCTTCAGCTGCTATGGCTTTAACCATGACACTAGTCGCCGGAGGCCTTATCCCATTCGAGGTGGCTTCGGCAATGGTTCTAGGTGAGAATATTGGAACAACAATCACGGCTCAAATTGCAGCATCCATTGGTAACGTTCACGCCAAACGCTCTGCGATGATTCATTCTATGTTTAACATAGTTGGTGTAATATGGGCGGTAGTTCTATTTTCATTTCTGCTGAAAGGAATTGCCACATTTATGGACACAATGAATTTAGGTGATCCGTTTACAGATTTCAAACAAGCCTCCAATACTGGTCTTGTTATATTTCACACAGCTTTCAATGCCCTAAATGTAATTGTGTTAATTGCATTCGTACCACAATTGGTGAATCTAGCAGAAAGGTTAGTAATTGCGAGAAGTGACTCGGACGAGGACTTTAAACTTGACTTTATACGAACACCAATTAGCCAAACCCCCGAAACTTCTATACTAGAAGCCAAAAAAGAGGTGGCTAAATTTGGTAGTATTACCTCTCGCATGCCAAAGTTTATTCTTGGCATCCTTAACCAAAGCGACAAGAAGGCGAAAGCAAAACTCTATAAGAAAATAGCCAAATACGAAGAAATTACTGATCGCGTGGAAGTGGAGATAGCGCAATACCTTGGTAAAGTAGCTCAAGGACAAATGACTTCAGCTACATCCAGAAGAATAAGAAGTATGCTTAGCATAACAAATGATCTAGAGAGAATTGGTGATATATTTTATCAAATCAGTAAGACGATTGAGCGTAAGGAACAAGATAAAATATATTTTACGCCGGATCAACGAGAAGGGATCAATAGCATTCTCCGAGAATTGGAAGTTGCTTTCGAAATAATGAATAATAACTTGTTAGACCAATACGGGGGGATTTCGTTGGAAGAGGCAATGAAACAAGAACAGGTTATAAATTCGGTGAGAGATAAACTCAGAGAGGCCCACATGGCGGGAATCGAGAAGGGCGAATTCAACATAAGGGCAGCCATGATTTACAACGACTTGTTCTCTGCTTGTGAGAGAGTTGGAGACCACATTATTAATGTGAGCGAAGCGGTTGCGGGTGATACTCCAGGTAGCGTCGTATCCACATAAGTTTCACCGACTTTTTTGCAAGTTAATTCTGCTCTAGAATAAAAATCTAAAATTATCCCCAATGGATGAAGTTTAAGGCAAAAAAAATGGGCTTTACGCCCACATTTTTCTTAAGAGAAAATACTGTAATAAGTACAGGAAACTAATAGACCAAAATGTTATCAGAATAAAGCTCTGATGAAACCATATTCTATACCGGCCCGAAAAGTAGGAGACTACTTCGGGTCAACCCACTTCCCCTTTTTCATCTCACCAAGTACGATAACATCTTTGACCCGATCATACTCTTTTATTGCTATCTCTAGTTGTTCCCTAGTATCTCGACGAATCTTAATTCCAGTTTTAGAACCTTTGTTCCTAACTTCTATATAATATCCGTCTTTGAGTTGTGCTGGTTTAGTTGGAGGTCTTCCCATAATTATGATCGAAAGTTATTCACTTTTCTTTTTTCAAGTTTCAAAATTCAACTTGCAGCTTGACAACAAACGTGCCACTTGCTTCACGTATAGCTAGCATACAAGGCCGCGAATATACAAAAATCGAAAAACAATAAAAACACCTGATCCAGTACTGAACCCCAAAAAAAGATAATAGACTTGACAAAATTAAAATGATTCAAAGGGTTTTTTAAAGAAACAATATTTCAAAACTACTATCAAGCAGTGATTTCATTACTTAAAAAAGATGTTGCCAAATCTGTCAATTGATTAGATCCTACAAAAAACGGCACTCTTTGGTGCAGATCATTCGGCTCCAATTCCAAAATACGTTGATAACCATCCAAGGCCTTTCCGCCTGCCTGTTCCGCCATTAGCGCCAATGGATTACATTCGTACATCAATCTTAACTTTCCGTTTGGAGCCTTCTTCGTTCCTGGATAAATATACAACCCTCCCTTAATCAAGTTTCGATGAAAATCAGCTACTAAAGAGCCAATATATCGAGCAGTCAATGGCCTTCCATCTTCTTTATTATCCTCTTGACAATATTGAACAAAGCGCTTCACGCTATCATCACATTGACCTATGTTTCCTTCATTAATAGAATATATTTTTCCGCCATTGGCCGGGAACTTCATGTTCTGGTGAGACAAGCAAAACTCTCCCAAACCAGGATCGTAAGTAAAACCGTGCACACCATTTCCTACAGTATACACCAACATGGTTGATGAGCCATATAAAATGTACCCAGCCAATACCTGTTCCGTACCGGGTTGCAAAAAATCTTCCAGTACAGCATCCGTTCCAATCGGGCTCTTCCGTTTGAATACAGAAAAAATCGTCCCAATAGAGACATTCACATCAATGTTCGACGAACCATCCAAAGGATCCATGAGAAGAACGTATTCCCCATTTTTGCAAGAAGTCAAATTAACATGGTCATCCAACTCTTCCGAACCAACCCCACATATTATACCTTGTCTTTCAATTACCTCGATAAACACATCGTTTGCGCGAACATCCAATTTTTGCTGCTCTTCACCTTGAACATTTTGAGAACCCACAGCCCCAAGAATATGCTGCATTAATCCTGCTTTATTAACTTCTTGATGGACAACTTTACCTCCAAGCTGCATAGCTGAAAGCAATCCAATTAAATCTTCGCAATTACCAGAAAAACTGCTTTCGTGCTCTCTTGCGAATTGTTCAAGTGTGGTAATCCCCATTTTAACTATTTAGACTTTGTATTCACAAAAATACATGTTGGATCGATTACTTAAAACTTTTCACGAGCTATCGCGTGCTTTCCAATTAACGATGCTTTGAAATCCAGCTATCTCGACCTGCAAAACAAGGAATTACCATATTGCAATCTTTTCTATCTTCGACACCCAAATTAATTTCTACATGATTAACCTTGAATTGCTTCGCCAAATTTGCGAAACCGCTGGAGCCCCTGGACACGAACAACGCATTCGTGAATTAGTAATTGATCAGGTCACTCCCTTGGTGGACGAGGTTAAGATCGACCATCTTGGAAATGTATATGCTATTAAGAAAGGCAAACAATCCAAAAAAGTTATGATCGGAGCCCATATGGACGAAATTGGATTTATCGTTACACACATTGACGACGATGGTTTTTTACGATTTCATACACTTGGTGGATTTGATCCTAAAACACTAACTGCACAACGTGTAATTATACATGGAAAAAAAGATCTTGTTGGGGTGATGGGGTCTAAACCAATTCATGTTATGACTCCAGAGGAACGAAACAAAGCTCCTAAGATCTCCGATTATTTTATTGATTTAGGAATGTCTCGTGAAGAGGTTGTTAAATATATAGAAGTAGGAAACCCAATTACGAGAGAACGTGAGCTAATCGAAATGGGTGATTGCGTCAATTGTAAATCGATTGACAACAGAATATCTGTTTTCATCTTATTGGAGACATTAAAACAAATCAAAGATCCTGAGTACGATATTTATGGGGTGTTTACTGTTCAAGAAGAAGTTGGAATCAGAGGCGCATATGTTTCTGCTCTAGAAATTCAACCAGATTTTGGATTCGGATTGGACACCACTATTGCATTTGATGTTCCCGGAGCTAGCGCACATGAGAAGATTACCCAACTAGGACAAGGGGCAGCAATTAAAATAATGGACTCTTCTACAATTTGTGATTACCGCATGGTACGATTCATGAAAGAAACAGCGGATAAGCATAATATTCCTTGGCAACCTGAAGTGTTAACAGGAGGAGGCACAGACACGGCCGGTATTCAAAGAATGACCCCAGGCGGATCTATAGCCGGCGCAATTTCGATTCCAACACGACACATTCATCAAGTAATTGAAACGGCCAATAAATCGGATATAAAAAACAGTGTTGATTTACTCAAGCACTGTTTGGAAGATTTGCACAAATTCAACTGGGAATTTTCCTAGAGTGCTCTATTTTGTTGGCCAGATTGTTATCGGAAATTGACCTGAAACAAATCGCTATTCCAAAGAATATCAAGATTATGCCAACAACCACATTTATTCTGTTCAGCAACTTTTGCGTAAGTACTTTCTTTAGCTTGTTTGCGTAGTATATCTTAACAATATCGATCGAAAACATGGTCAGTAGCGTCGTTGCAAAATATATTACCATCTCCACTCCCTCTAAGTTATACTCATCAAAAGCATAGGTACACGCACCAATCCAGAAAATAATAATGAATGGATTAATCGCATTTAGCCCAATACCTTTGGCCACCAGGGCCAAGTAATTCCTTTTCCGCATTGGCAATTCCGGCATATCAACCTTCCTCTCATTTTCTTGATCTTTTCTTTTAAAAATGTAGACTAAACCGATTGCGGCAAACAGTGCAGCTCCAATGAAGCGAACGTAAGAATATTGCTCAAGCCAACTGTAGAGCTTCTCAGCAAAAAAGTACGCCAGTATTAAGTAGAGAATGTCACCAAGAATTACACCTATATCCATCAGGATTGCAGATCGAACTCCTTTTCGAATACTAACTTCAAGAACCATGAAAAACACCGGACCAATGAGCATGCTCAACATCAATCCTAACAGCATTCCTTGTAGTACAATTTGCGTCAACTGTGCAGATTCAAAAGTTTCAGTACAAAGTAAAAGCTAATAATTGAAAAATACCACCCTTTGTCAATTTTTACAAGCTTTAGAATTGTCAACTCTAACATTAAATATATTTTACTGTGGCAATTCAGCGGAACGAGCTTCAATTAATTCTGCCGAATTAGCAGACAAATACATCATATCCACTACATGTCTATCAAAATTCCATTCCGGGCTAGTCTTGATCGAATAACAAAGTCCAGCAACCTCCTTTAACATATAAAAATGATAATCTTCAGACTCCGAAATATCCGTCAAGGATCGTGTAAAAATCAAATGATGGGCACTAGAATCAACGTAGTTATATTTATAAACGTCGGATGCATGTTCTTTGCGAATTTGATCAATTTCAATTTCTCCAATTCCCCACTCGTCAATAACCAAATGAAAAGCCTTACTAATTTGGACTTGCCAAGTTAATTCTCCCTCTGCGTATTCTACAATCGGAGGAATCAACTGGTTATCTCTACCTCGAATATTTGGAACCATCATGGCGATTGGTAAACCAAATTCGGCAAACGAAAATTCCCGGTAATTTTTATAAGCCTCCTCGTCAAGCGATTCAACTGTATCTACCTCTTTCTCCGTAAAATCCCTTACGGCTTCCGACTGACAGGCAAAAATCATTAAAACAGGCATGCAAAAAACCCATTTCCGATACTTTAGTAACATGGCAAGAATTCTTCGTTACGAATATACAACTAACACCCGGAATTAAGACAACCGCCTAGTTGTTATGAATCTCTGGATCAAACCACTTAGAATACCGTGCAATACTTACCTCCGGATCAAGCGGAACTCCCGAATACAAGTGATGCACAAACTGCCTGGCAAAAAATGGCGCTATTACTACTCCTTTACTCCCCATTCCATTAAAAATTCCAAGTGCAGATTTGCTCGGATGAAGCCCAATGATCGGTTTTCGATCTGGAATAGTAGGCCGTATCCCATATTCCTGATTGACAACTTCATAGGAAAATTCCCCAATGGACAACAATTTTTCCATCAAAATTGAAGCAGCTTTTTCGGTTATGGTTGCACTCAAATCACGGGGATCATAGGTAGCAGAGACCCTATACAAATCTTGGCCTGTCGGAAAAACCGTAACCCCTGCATTCAGGATTGATTTCACCCCTAAATCTTCACTCCTGATTTCCAACATCTCACCTTTAGTAAGATTATCCTTTAAATAAGAAAAAGGTTGAGTTTTTACAAACTGATGACCATTACACAGAATACAATAACTTGCTTCAACATCCTGCCATTTCACCTTCTTATCATCGACTAAAACATCGGACAATTCAACTCTACCTTGCCTCATTTCATGCTTATTGCGAATCCAGTTGGAAACGGCATCTAAATATTTGACCACCTCCAAACGGCCAGCTAACTTAACCTGTCCGGAACCATACCTGGCATTTACTTTTGAGCATTCTAGCCAGACAGGTGGCTCATCTATTAAAACGTTTTCATAATCCAACAACTCACTTTTAACCGCCCAATTGTTTTGTTCTTCCACGGTACTAAAAACGCGAGTCAACCGATGCCGATTCAAAAAATTCTTCTCCAACAGAATCTCAAGTTCACTATAAAATGACTCGGCAAAGGAAATGAGCTGTTTCGCTTTCCAGGCCATTCGCAAGGCTCTAAATGAAAGAGGATGATAGTAACCACCAGCCACAATCGAGGAAGACCCTACCCTACCGTCATCAACAACAAGAACTCGCTTACCTATTCTGTCCAATTCCACAGCCAATGCTGAACCAGCAATGCCTTGCCCAACAATAATTACGTCCACTTTGGTCATTGCACGAAGATACAATTGAATATTCACCCATAAAAAACAACGGAAACATTTTGCAGTCACTTTCGTTTCCAGTCCCTATTTTGTATACATTAGCCTCCCATGGATGATAAATTCCTTGAAATACTTCCTAAAATTGGTGACGTCTTTATGCGATTCGGTGTAAGGAGTGTCAATATGGACGACATTGCTCGCGAAGTAAAAATGTCTAAGAAGACTCTTTACAAATACGTCACAGACAAATCAGACCTTGTATTCAAGGTTATGTCTAGCCTTTGCGATCAAGAAAAATGCGATATTCAAGAAGCAATTGAAGAATCGGAAAATGCAATTGATGAACTCATTTTAGTAAGCAAAAAAATAAGCCAGAAATTGGGCCAAATCCATCCTTCAATCCGATACGATATGGAAAAGTACTATCCAGAAACATGGTCGGGGTGGTTGGAACATAAAGACGGTTTCATACTGGACTCGATAAAAACCAATATTGAACGCGGCATAAAAGAGAAACTCTATCGAAAAAATTTACACCCAGAAATCATTGCCAAATTATATAACGAAAAGGTCGAAATCTTGTTTGATCCAGCCGTGTTTCCAGTCGGCCAATACACCTTTCAACAAGTCCACACCGAACTAGTTAGATACCACATTCGAGGGATTGCTAACGATGATGGATTGAAATATCTTCAGGAACGAATGAAAAAAGAAACAACTCAATACTAGAGCGAAATGAAGAAGAGCGTTTATATTTTAATCTTGCTTCTTTTTGGTGGCATTATCGCTAAATCGCAAAATACCTACACCTTAAAACAAGCGCAAGATTTTGCCACACAAAACAGCGTTAAAGTAAAACAAGCATTGCTGGACCAAGAGTCGATGAATAAACAAACTTGGCAAACAACGGCGATTGGACTTCCCCAGGTAAATGCAGAAGTTGGATTTCAAAACTTCCTCGACGTTCCAACACAAGTAATACCAGCCTCTGCATTCCAACCCAATGCACCGGACGACATGTATATTCCAGTTCAATTCGGAACCGAATTTAATTCTACAGCTGGAATATCTATTTCTCAATTAATATTTGACGGCCGATATTTCGTTGGACTCAAAGCCAAAAAGAGCCTAAAAGAATTTACCTCCAAAGGTGTTATTAAATCGAAAAAAGAAATAGCTGAAAGCGTTACAGCCGCCTATTATACTGTACTAGTTGCAAAAGAAAGTCTGAACAGTTTAAATGCATCACTTGAAAAAACAGAAAGACTAGTAGACGATACACGAAAACTCGTGACCAACGGTTTTATTGAAAGTACGGAGTTGGATCAGCTGGAATTGACTTTGTTGAACATAAAAAATTCCGTCAGTCAATTAATCAGACAAGAGTCCAACGCCAAAACCTTATTGAAGTATGAAATGGGGCTTGACCTTAAAACAGAAATTGAGGTCACCGAATCTCTCGAAACAATTTTGAATGGTGTAAATCCTGAGCAAATGCTCACTACCAGCTTTGACCCAAATCAACATATTGATTTTCAGCTAGCCACAACACAACTAAAACTAGATGGATTAAATAGGAAAAGTGAATTTGCCGGTTACCTTCCTACTATTGGTGCATTTTTCCAACATCAGCAACAAGCCTTCAGAGGTGAATTCAATTTTTTTGAAGACAAACCGTGGTACCCCTCAACAATTTGGGGCGTGAACGTTAACATACCAATCACCAAAAGTGGGGGCCAATGGGCTGCAGTTAGCAAAGCAAGAATTGCTGAAGAAAAATCAGCCAATAATCTCAAATTGCTGGAAGATGGTTTAAAATTACAACTGAGTACCGCAAAGTCTAATTTCGCTTCAGCAAAAGAGACCCTAGATTTGCAACGAAAAAGTTTAGAGGTTGCAGAAAAACTCCAGGAAAACACCTTGATTAAATTTCAAGAACGAGTGGTTTCAAGTCTTGAACTCACCCAAATTCAAAACCAGTATTTACAAACCCAAGGCAGTTATGTAAAGGCAATGTTCGATTTACTTAACGCTAAGTTGCAACTCGACAAAATTTTAAACAACTACTAAAATCAATGAAAAGAGCATTACTTCCTACCATAGTAGCAGCAACATTGGCACTTACTTCGTGTCAAACGCCCCAACAAACGGACCTCGAAAAGTTAGAGGCAAGACGCAGTGAGTTAAAAACCAAGCTTACAGTCGTTAATGATTCCATTGCAGCAATTCGAAATACGATGGACTTAAAGGTTCTTCCAAAGGTTAGAGTTGCCATTGCCCAAAAGCAATTATTTGAACATTATTTTTCAGTTCAAGGAGATCTGTCTACAGACAGAGGCATATACATACAAGCCGAAACGGCTGGCCAGATAAAAAACTTGAATATGGACAATGGCAATTTTGTCCGAAAAGGTGAAGTATTGGCAACCGTCAATGCCGACATCATTCGAAGTCAAATTCAGGAACTCAATGAGCAAATAGATTTGGCTAAATTCTTATACGACAAACAAGTCAAATTATCCGAGCAAGGAGTTGGAACAGAAATACAACTCAAGCAAACAAAAGCTCAATACAACAGTCTTCTGAAATCTAAAAAAACCGCGGAGGAACAATTGGCAATGACCACCGTTACCGCTCCATTCGATGGTTATCTTGAAAATGTAACCGCTGTAAAAGGAATGCTCGTATCACCAGGAATGCCGCTTGGACAATTGGTCAACCTCGACAAGGTCGCTATTAAGGCCGACGTACCAGAAACTTACCTCCAAGGAATTGCAAAGAACACTCCAGTACAAGCCATAATTCCAGTATTAAATGACACGATCAACAACTTGAAAATCGATTATCTGGGAAAGGTAATTGACCCTGACAACAGAACCATTAACATTAAAGTATATACACCTCAGCAGAAGGGAAAACTAATCCCAAATCTTACGGCGCAATTGTTAATTAAAGACTATGTAGATACAGCTGCAGTAACAGTTCCTAGCGGGACTATTTTGGAGGACAACGCCGGAAACAGCTTTATATATGCTTTGGAAAACAATAAGGTAAAAAAGAGAATTGTTAAAACAGGAAAAACCTACAAAGGCACTACTCAAATTCTATCGGGAGCAAAATCTGGAGACAAAATTATTTCGGATGGAGCTAGAAAAGTATCAGAGGGAATAGAAGTCGAAATCATCGACTTTTGATTTGGAAAGGAGACTACTTTATGGATACGAACAACACAAATAAATCTACTCCAAAAAAGGAATTTGGCTTATCAAGTTTGGCGGTTAACAACCGTAAAACGGTATTCCTGATCCTTACCATCCTGATAATTGGAGGATGGGGAGCTTATCAATCCATGCCACGAGAAAGTTTTCCTGAGCTGCAAATTCCCGAGATTTATGTCGGAACAGCATACCCTGGAAACGCCCCTGAATTTATTGAAGATAAAATCACAAGTGCGCTTGAAAAAGAGATTAACACGATTAAGAATGTTGACGAAATAAGTTCAACATCCATCCATGGTTTTTCATCCATTCAGGTAAAATTTGACTTCAGCGTAACGCCGCAAGAAGCGCTGCGAAAGGTTAAAGACGCAGTGGACAAAGCAAGAGGTGACAAAGATTTCCCACAAGATCTTCCTGCCGACCCAACCATTCAGGAAATGGATTTTGCCAGCATGCCTATTTTGAACGTAAACCTTTCTGGTGACTTTAAAGTTTCGGAACTCAATGGTTACGCGGAAATTCTTCAAGACAAATTCGAAAACCTGAAGGAAGTTAGTTCTGTTGACATTCGAGGTGTTCAGGAGCAGAAGGTAAAAGTGATGATCCGCAAATTAGACGCAGACGCACAACAGGTAAGCTTTTCGGACATTGAAAATGCATTGGTTTCCGAAAACATGACCCTCTCGGGTGGAGATTTGGACATGGATGGTTTTAAGCGTTCAGTTCGAGTTGAAGGCGAATTCAGCGACTGGCGCGAATTGAAAAATGTAATCGTGAGTCGAGAAGAAAACAGCATCGTTTATTTAAAGGATGTGGCCGATGTCTCATTTGGTGATGCTGACATTACAAGTTACGCTAGGCAGTTCGACAATCCGGTAGTAATGCTGGACATTAAAAAACGTTCTGGCGAAAACCTACTTGACGCCATCGATAACGTAAAACGAATTTTGCTCGAAACCAAAGGAACCGTAATTCCCGAAACGGTAGAAATTACGACTAGTATGGACCAATCTACCCAAATTCGAGGGCAGGTTAGTAATCTAGAGAACTCCATCATTTTTGGAGTAATTCTGGTTGTCCTTGTTCTTCTATTTTTCCTTGGATTGAGAAACGCTCTGTTCGTGGGAGTTGCCATACCTCTTTCTATGTTCATGTCGTTTATGTTGCTGAATGCCGCCGGCGTAACGCTTAACATCATGGTTCTATTCTCTTTGGTTCTTGCTTTGGGAATGCTAGTAGATAACGGAATTGTGGTTGTAGAGAACATCTACCGATTAATGGATGAAGGAATGAATGGCATTGAAGCTGCAAAAAAAGGGGTTGGTGAAGTTGCCCTAGCAATTATTGCATCGACCTCAACAACTTTAGCAGCATTCGTCCCACTAGCTTTTTGGCCCGGAATGATGGGAGAATTCATGCAGTACCTCCCAATTACGCTAATGATAGTACTAGGGTCTTCCCTATTTGTTGCACTGGTAATCAACCCGGTTTTGACTGCACTGTACATGAGAATCGGGGAACACGAACCTAGAAAAAGAAGAATTCTAATTTTCGCCACCGTTTGCTTCGTATTAGGGTTACTTATATTAATGTCTGGCGGTTCCACAGGTTGGAGAAATATCTTATTCATTGCGGGTGGGTTATCGCTAATCAACCTATTTTTGCTGGTGCCGGGAACCAAGAAATTCCAAAACAAAATTCTTCCAAAAATGGAAGCTGCGTATAATGGTTTTCTTCGCTTTTCGTTGAGGAAGTACAATCCGATTTTTATTCTAATTGGGACAATTTTACTCCTTATCTTCTCGGTAATTCTAGTTGGAGTATTTCCTCCAAAAAGCTCATTTTTTCCGGATAACGAACCAAATTATATCAACGTTTTCATAGAACATCCAATTGGTACGTCCATTGAAAAAACGAATGAAACCACTAAAAAAGTTAAAGAAATCGTAAAAGGCACTTTGGCCTGTTACGACCATGTTTATGGGGTGGACAAATTGCCTAACCTTAAGGGGGAAGGGTTTTATTACGATACCATTCCTTTTGTTCAATCAATTATTGAACAAGTTGGTGAAGGAACTAGCGATCCAATGCAAGGCCCTTCTTTCGGAACGACACCGCACAAAGCCAGAATTAGTGTCAATTTTGTTGAGTCAAAGCATAGAGACACCGCTAAAACCAGTAATGCCCTGATCATGATTCAGGATACCTTGAAAAATTTGCTAAATGCCGACATTACAATTGTAGTAGATAAGGAAGCTGCCGGACCACCAACTAAGCATCCGATCAATATTGAAGTTATTGGTGGTGACGAATATTATGATTTGGTGTTGAATGCGGAGAAAATTCGTCAATTCTTGGAGCAAAAAGGAGTTGAAGGAGTTGAGAAATTGCGTCTCGATGTAGAACTTGGGAAACCTGAACTTCCTATAAAAGTTGATCGCGAGAAAGCACGAAAGTTCGGACTATCAACCGCAAGTATTGCCATGACATTGAGAACTTCTCTTTTCGGAAAAGATATTTCCACCTACAAAGAAGGAGACGATTCTTACGATATTACCCTGCAATTTGCCGAAGCTTATCGCAATGACTTAGACGCATTGCTAGACCAAAAAGTAACCTTCAGAAATCTTCGCGGAAAGCTAATTCACATTCCAATACGCTCGGTTATTGAAACACCAAAACGGACCACAACCTACAGTTCCGTTCAGCGATTGGACATGAATAAAATGGTAACTGTATTTTCTGGAATTTCACAGGGGTACAACGCCAACGAAGTCGTGGCCGAGTTAAAAATGCACTTGGAAGATTTTACTAATAGCGACGAAGGCGTTAAAATGGCCGAAGTCGGATACAGTTATAAGTTTACTGGTCAAATGGAGGAACAAGCCGAGGAGATGAACTTTTTGGTAACCGCTCTGTTGATTGCCGTATTCCTAATCTTGTTGATAATCGTAAGTCAATTCAACTCGTTCTCGACTCCTTCAATTATTCTGTTTGCTGTATTCTTGAGTCTTATTGGGGTGTTTCTAGGATTAGTAATTGTCCGAGATGACTTTATTATAATTATGACTATGATCGGTATTATTTCGCTTGCCGGAATTGTAGTAAACAACGCTATTGTACTAATCGATTACACCAACTTAATCCGAATTCGCTTAAAACGAGATCAAAACCTAGGAGAAGAAGACCAATTGAGAGTCGAAGAGGTGAAAGATGCGGTAATTCAAGGTGGAAAAACAAGATTGCGTCCAGTACTGCTTACTGCAATAACCACGATTCTCGGATTGCTGCCATTGGCAATTGGTTTTAACATTGATTTTATCACTTGGATTTCGGACGACGATCCTCAAATATTCTGGGGTGGAGACAATTCCATTTTCTTCGGTCCAATGAGTAGAACCATCATTTATGGACTTACGTTCGCTACTTTCTTAACCCTAATTTTTGTACCGGTGATGTATTACTTATTGTACCGCTTTAAGCTTTATATTTATCGGGTATTCAAATGGAAATTGAGAAGTAAAATTTAGAAAAACATGAGTCAACAACAGAACAAATTAGATTTTGAAAACATGGGACCTCGGGTGTTAATAATTATTGGTCTCGCAATTACCTTAATTGTTGGAATTTGGAAATCTTCGATTACTATTCCGGCTGGTCACGCAGGAGTACTTTTCAAGACCTTTAGTGGTGGTATCGATACAGAAAACGTCTATCCCGAAGGGTTCGCGATTATTGCGCCATGGAATAAAATGGTAATATATGAAGTTCGGCAACAAGAAATCACCGAAGACTTAGACGTACTATGTTCAGCTGGATTAGATATTCACATTGAAGTTTCATGCTGGTATAAACCTACCTTTAGCCAACTTGGTATGCTGCATAAGGAAAAGGGCGAAAGATATTTAGACCGCGTGGTTCGCCCAACTCTACTATCCGCAACCAGAAGTGTCATCGGGAAGTATGCACCGGAGGAAATATACTCTTCACAAAAAGATGTAATTCAAGAACAAATTGAAAAGCAATGCGCGCTAGGACTTGAGGGTCATTTTGTTGATCTAGAAAGAGTAGTAATTCGAGATATAACGTTACCCGTAAAAATTCAGCAGGCTATCGAACGTAAGCAGGAAGAAGAGCAATTGGCAGAGCAATACGATTACAAATTGGAACGAGCAAAAAAAGAAGCTGAGAGAATAAACATTGAAGCAACCGGTAAAGCTGAAGCGAATCGAATTCTTAATGCTTCCTTAACGCCAAACATTCTTAAGGAAAAAGGAATCGAAGCGACACTTAAGCTTTCAGAATCGAGCAACGCTAAAGTGGTAGTAGTTGGCAACAGCGATGGACTTCCGCTAATTCTTGGAAACAACTAAACGTACTGACTAAATAAGTTTATTTCAAAGAGCGGCCAATGTCCGCTCTTTTTTCATGCGAGCAACCATTTCTTATCCGATCACAACCAACAGGTTGCTCCGCTGCCAAAATTTAGTCGCGCGTTGATTATGTTGAGACCTTTGAATAATTCAGATTATTTGGCGAGTTGACGCACCAATCCCGGGGAGCACTTTAGATTATGAGCTATTGCCTCTAGTACATGCACGGAGTGTACTTTAAGTCTCTTTAAGCCGAGTTGTTCCGCTACCAAACCAACGCTTTAGACTTCCAAAAGTTCTTTCTACCACCCATCTAGTTTTCGGCCATATAATTTTGAGCCACTCACTATTAAACAAACTGGAGCAGAATATTTTTGTCTACTTTAAGAATCAACAAATAGGAGTCCAGCTTTCGAGAAAAGAACAAATTGTTAATTATACTGTAAATCAAATCGGGGCGGCCTTTGGCCGCCCCGATTCTTTTAACTTAAAATTCAAGTCGCCTATACATGTATGACTCCGGCGCTTGTTGAATTGCCTAGGTTAGGTTAAATATCCCATCATGTTATAAATGTCCAACTGCCGATAAGGTAACCGAACTTTTCACAGTTTTTTGCAATTCTATTGATCATTGATTTGACGTATGTATGAACAAATAAGTTACATCCAGTTTCCCAAATAAATCAAGGGACACAACGCTAAACTAATACAGAAGTTGCCTTGAAAACGATATTTAACTTCAATTAACAGTTGAACGACTCCATACCTTTGAATTCTCCACTTGTTAATCAAGAATGAATATGAATTAGTTTATGTGGTGAATACGCTTTATTTAGATTGTATTTTTACCTCACATCAAAAACGCAAAAACATGCTTAAAAAGAAGATTGTCGGAGCATTGAACAATCAAATTGGATTGGAAGCAGAGTCATCTCATCTATATTTAGCCATGGCTTCTTGGGCAGAATCTCAAGGATTAAATGGAACTGCAAATTTTCTTTACATGCATTCTGATGAGGAACGAATGCATATGCTTAAACTGGTAAAATTTGTCAATGAGCGTGGAGGGACGGCAATTATTCCGGCTATTTCTGCGCCACCTACTAAGTTTTCCTCCCTTCAAGATGTATTTAAAGGCATTTTAGAACACGAAATGATGGTAACGGAAAGCATTAATAATGTTGTCGACATCTGTCTTTCTGAAAAGGATTATACCACTCATAATTTCATGCAATGGTACGTAGCAGAGCAATTGGAAGAAGAGGCATTAGCACGAACAATCCTGGATAAATTAAATCTAATAGGGGAATCAACAGGAGGGCTATATATCTTCGACAGAGACCTTGAACAGTTTACACCGACCGAAGAGACTAACTAGTTATTTCTGGACGCTACCGAAAAAGACTTTTTAAACTGGAAGGTTTCGCCATTTGGGTGGAACAATTCTATTAGCACTACATAAGGCCCAACTCGGGCCTTTTGACCTTCAAGATCAACTCCATCCCAGGTTAAAGTTCCATTCATTTCTAAAAGTTGACTTTGCGCAAGGTCAAATACACTTACTCCAACATGGTTATAGATTTGTGCATTACAAACAAAACCGGGCTCTTTCAATGTGTAGTGTACATGGAGTAAATCTTCAAACCCATCACCGTCAGGAGAAAACACATCAGAAGAAAGCTCAACTCCCCCAACTTGATTTGCAATCGGTTGCAATTGGGAATTTAACCGACCTGGGGTAGCATAACCTACCGTATGAGCAGCGGAGTGCCAATTTGTTACCTCCAACGAAGACCGATTAAAATCTAACCTCTCCAACGAAACTCCTTTGTGAGATTTCAACAACTGAAAATGTTGTGACCTATGATAATTCATATAATCCGAAACAATTCCATTAGGAGCAGAAAGAACAACCTGTCCACTATCTTTCGGCAAAGATGGAAGCGACTTAACCTGTAACAACTGCCCTTGCATGGCACTATGGTATTCCAGGAATAATGCACTTGTATCCGTTGAAATTGCCAAGTATTCGCCGGGATTAAGAAATCTTGTTTCTTGAACAGTAGATGCATTGGTTTGATTTTCCAAAGAATTCGAAATCGTCCAACCATCAAGATTCAATGGCTTTGAACTGTTATTATAAATTTCCACAAAATCATGCCCTCCAATGTTCGGATAAAAAAGCACCTCATTAATAATGATATCTCCTGCAACGGGACTAAAAGGTTGATAAAATGATGTAGAATCCGTCCCAATATTTCCATGACAATCCTGCAAGTTATTCACAATAACCCTACAACGCAATCCAGAATCAATGGGCTGATCAAAAGTTAGTGTATAAATCGGAATTGGATTTGTGGTATACTCCCACGAATCGAGGGTAATCTTCGGATCAAAGATGAAATTATTTGAAGTAAAATTGACGGTGTCGACTAACTCCGACAATTCTATATTTAACGTGTTTACATCTATAAGATTTGCTGAAATTATTTGAGGAGAGATACTGTCGATTAAATTATTAACTGAGTTCTGATGATTTGGCGAGCCACCATTAGGAGAAACACTGGTTTTCCAATTGAACAAATTTCCGCAATCAGAATCTTTATAGATACGCTCAAAAGAATACCCACCTTTAGCCTTGTGCGGATCGGTGTGCCATTCAGAAATATAGAAAATACTGTCCAGTTCGTTACCATATTCGTCCACCAAAACAATGGCATCCTTATCGTTGTTTAATGTTGGGAAGTTTTTGATTCCGATAACATTTCCGAATGCATTGAATACATTGGTATCTTCCAGACTACAAACAATCAAATGCTCTTTAGGACGAAGAATATATTCTGGAAACTTGGCTTTGCCTGTCAAATCCTTAATAAGCCAACCACCTAATTCAAAAATCTTATCTGGCGATGTACTGTACAATTCAATGAATTCAGCTTCAGGAAGGCCAACACTGGGAACAGGATCGGCTAAAATTTCATTAATGATTACATCTCCGAAAACTACGGAATCTTCCATCAAAAAGTAAAACGAGTCCTGAAGCACAGAAGTATTCATGGAAGTATCTTTAACCTCGCTAACCGTCAACATGTGGATAACATCATTCACAAATTGCTCAACAAACTCCAATTGAACAATTGTTCGGTTGGAATCAACGAACTTTACTCCGGCTAATCCTCCCAGGGATGGAATCATCTCATAATTTAAAAGACTAATGGCCGAACTACTATCAAGCTCCTCATTAAAATGCACATTCAAGACACTTGGTCCAACTACCACTAAAGAGTCAATGTTTGGGGGTGTTTTGTCCGTCACCAGTTCCCCAGTAACATGGAAATCATCAAAATAAAATTTGTTTTTGTTGGAGGATGTAAACTTACACCGAATGCCAAAATTAGATCCAAACGCTATCTCATTATCCGAAAATGAACCTTCCATTTGAAAGTCGTGATTACCATTTGGATCAGATTTCACAGTCCATTTACCTTGTTGGTCTCTAGTAATTTGAATTCGTGGGTCCGGCTTTTTTCCATAGATTCCATTAGCGCCAGAACAAAGAAGTGTCAATTGGCCACCAATTCGTTTAAAAACTCTGATTTTATCCTCTGAACCAGATTCACCTATTCGAACAAAAATCCCGTCATTTTGCCCTTGATTATTAACTAAGTCACCCAAAAGTTGAATTTCTACACGGTTGTTCAGTGATGGAGCGAATGCGAGATTAACATAAAATTCCCAAATTATGGTTTTGTCAAAATTCAGATTTCCTAAGTTTAACCCTAGAGAAGCTTTGCCTGGGCCCAACGCCTTTAATTGCAATTCTTTACTTACATTAACCACAAATTGATCATGGGTTCCTGTCCAAGCAGGGTTACTCAAAAATTCTCCGTCTTCAAATCCATCAACTAGTTGAGAAAAAATATTTTTCGAAAACAAAAAACAACTGACTAGCACCAATAAAACCGGGATTTTGGCCATCGTTTCTCTTTTTATAATACGAAGCAAATGTAATATATTTGATCTCTTCAAAAGGAGATAAATATTGGTATGAGAGTAGCGGTTGTAGGAGCCACCGGAATGGTAGGACAGGTTATGCTGAAAGTGTTGGCGGAAAGAAAATTCCCAGTAAGTGATTTGATACTAGTTGCATCTGCTCGAAGCGCAGGAAAACAAATTGAGTGGCAGGGTGAAAATCATACGGTAATTACCCTTGAAGATGCAGTTGAAAAAAAACCAGACATTGCCATCTTTTCAGCCGGTGGAGGAACGTCTAAGGAATGGGCTCCTAAATTTGCTGAAGTCGGTACAACTGTGGTTGACAATTCTTCAGCATGGAGAATGGACCCTACGAAAAAATTAATTGTTCCGGAAATTAATGCATCGGAACTTACTTCTGAGGATAAAATTATCTCTAATCCGAACTGCTCCACTATTCAAATGGTTTTGGCATTACTTCCAATCCACAGAAATTATGGCATTGATCGATTAGTAATTTCCACATATCAATCAGTTACAGGAACTGGTGTGGATGCCGTTCAGCAAATGAATAACGAACGGGAAGGAGTTTCTGGGGCCATGGTATATCCTTACCCAATAGATAAAAACTGCCTACCGCATGGTGGTGATTTCGGAGAAAATGGCTACACCTCAGAAGAGATGAAATTAGTTAATGAAACTCGGAAAATTTTAGGAGATGATACAATAAGAGTTACAGCTACCGTAGTGCGTGTACCAGTAATTGGAGGACACTCTGAAGCGGTAAACGTGGCTATGAAAAAGCCATTCGAATTGTCGGATATTCGCAAGAAGCTTTCCGATACTCCAGGAATTTGCATTCAAGACAATATAGATACAAATACTTACCCAATGCCGTTGTACGCTCATGATAAAGATGATGTTTTCGTAGGCAGGCTCCGTGTTGACGAATCAAATCCAAACTCTTTGGACATGTGGATTGTTGCTGATAATTTACGAAAAGGAGCAGCTACAAATGCAGTTCAAATAGCGGAATATTTGGTCGAAAAAGACTTAATTCAGAAAGAATCTAAAGCAACCTTATAATCGCCATTTCCTCAGGATACATTCGGGCCACAAATTCAATCGTAAGGTACGTTTTGTTTGAAGCAAGGAAAAGGTAAACTATTTACCGACCAAAATAAATGGTTCGCATAAATTGCTTGACCAAGTCGCCAAGACTTATTACTTTAGAGCCTTGATTATCAATAACTTACTCATGCAATGTATTTCCAAATATTTGGTCATCGTGACTTCAGTGATGCTACATCTGATTTTGAATAGCCAGGAAGGAAATTGGGAATGTGGGCATTCAGCTGCCGAACATGAATTAGAAAAGTCAAGTTTGAGAATGAAATTGCTTCTTGAACGAAGCACTGCGAAACTTGACAAGGATCTAGCAGTCTATATGGATTCCAAGACCAGCATCGGTGTGCGGGAAGGCCCAGTATATACCATTCCGGTAGTCTTTCATATTTTACATAACGAAGGACCAGAGAAAATCAGCATTGACCAGTGCAAAAGCGCCATTGATAGACTTAATCAAGATTATAGCGCATCCAATCCTGAGGCACCTTTTGTAATGAAAGAATTTGTCGATAAGCAGGCGGATTGTAAAATTAAATTTCGATTGGCTTCAATTGCGCCAAATGGAAATTGTTTTCCAGGGGTAACATACACTAGGTCCAACATCACTAACCGCACAAAAAAATGGTTCACAAGAGTCAACCAGGCTGACGCGGTTAGAAATGGAAATAATGTTTATCAGGGAAACTGGCAAGGAGACAAGTACTTGAATATTATTGTGTGCAAGTCGGTAAAGCCTAATACGAACGCTTATGCATTCCGACCATTTAACAATATTGATATGGGTTACCATATTTTTATTCGAGCAGAATTTGTTGGCACTATCGGAACTCCTAAAGGTAAAACCCGAACAACTCTAACGCATGAGGTTGGTCATTGGTTGAATTTGCACCATACTTGGGGTCCAAAAGGTAACGATCCGGGAGATTCTAAAAACTGCGGTGTAGATGATTTTGTTGATGATACGCCACTATGCCGAGGAGCTCGCAATTGTAAGTTGGGCTTGAACACTTGCGACGGCGACAATGATTATTGGGGTTTTGATCAGGTTGATAATATCGAAAATTTCATGTCCTATTCAACTTGCAGAAAAATGTTTACAGAAGGACAAAAAGACAGAATGAGAGCTGCTTTAAACAGCAGCGTTGGTGGAAGAAATAACATTTGGCGAGAGGAAAACCTCGCAGAAGTTGGTGCAACTGAATCTTATCAATTATGTGGTGTAAAATTTAAATCAGACCGAACCAACATATGTCCGGGTGAAGAAGTTGCATATCTGGACCAATCTTTTAGCGGCCAAATTGTTGCTTGGCAATGGAAATTTGAGGGTGGTACTCCTTCAAATTCTACTGATAGAAACCCCAAAATTCGCTATAACAATCCCGGATCATATTCTGTATTCCTTGAAGTTACGGATGAAAACGGAAACAAACGGGATACTACTTACTCTGAGTTTATAACTGTACTATCCAATCCTCAATTTAAAGCACCGTATTACGAAGGTTTTGAATATAGCAATGGCTTGTACAATACCGGGTGGGACACTGAATCCGGAAATATACTCAAATGGTCTGTAGACAACCAAGTAAGCTCGTCTGGCAACCGATCTATTAAATTAACAGCTCAGATAAGAAAAGAAAATAAGTATATTTTCAATGCGATGGATACCGACTACTTAACTAGTCCACGTATCGACATGTCCAAGTTCGAAACAGCCTTACTTAGTTTCAAATATGCGCATTCTCGTTATGTAGATACTTTGTCCGACAAGCTGAGGGTTCAATTCAGTACTAACTGTGGGAAAATGTGGTCCACGATAAAAGTACTTTCAAAGCAACTCACCACAGCCCCACCCCACACAATTGAATTTCATCCGGATCAGTCTGAGTGGAAAACGGCAAACATTAAAATTGAATCGATTTATATGAATCAAGATTTTCAATTTCGGTTCAAATACGATGCAGGTGGAGGTAACAACGTTTATATTGACGACATCAACATCCGTGTTAAAAATGATGTTGGTATTTCTGAGACAATGGATCATGCAAAACTTACAGTTTATCCAAACCCGATTGTCGATTATTTCACTGTTATTTGCAATTCGGGAATAGGGAAAAATTTGAGCATAAAACTCTACGATCTGCAAGGAAAAGAACTCGTTGAACTATGGAACGGAGTTAAATCTGGTTCGGAGTTTAACCTCCGAATCGGATCAATTCAAAGCGGAATTTATCTGCTTCAGGTTACAGCTGGTAACGAGACTATTCGGAAACCAATCGTGATTCAACGATAATGGAAAAGTGTGTATTTCCTACGTCATCCTGGATTAGAATAAATTGATTTCCAAAACAAAGAATCATCATTTGTTTACGCTTTAGAGGAATAACAATAAAACTGTAAATTTGCGACCGAAAAACACAACAGTTTCATAATCGCATATTTACAAATCGAATATGGTTAAGAGGATTTTACCTGTATACATCTTTTCGCTTACTGCCCTGTTCATCTTGATTCAATGGCTGTTACCCGTGCAATTCGAATCTAATGATGACCCAATTATGCTACTTATTGCGTCCGGGAAATATTCAGGACAACCTGACAATCACTTGGTATTTATCAATTTTCTAATAGGAGAGATGCTCGCTCTACTTTACACGTGGATTCCTGCCTTTGAATGGTACACTCTCCTCTTAGCAGTCTGTAATATTATATCAATCGCTACGCTAATTAAGCTGACAAGATCCTCATCCAATTCTATCGGAATCAAATGGCTAACGGCATTTTTGTTGATTTGTATTTTCATCCATTCATCCCTAGTTCTTCAGTTTACTAGAACTGCATTCCTACTTGCAATAGCAGGAATCAGCACAATTCGGTTCTCTAAAAATTACATTCTTGGAATAACTCTGTTCATCATTGGTTCTCTAATTAGGTTAGAGGCAGCCTACTTAACATTGTTATTGTCAATACCTCTTATAACACCAGTTAAGTTAATTCCTTCTTTTCGCCTCGACTATTTCCAAATAAAAATATTGTTTGCCTTAGTATTGCTATCCGGAACATTAAAATTTGCCGATTACATTCATTATGAATCCGATCCGGACTGGAAAAGTTATGCAGAATTTAATCGCATCAGAGGTAAAATAAATGACAATCCTAACGTTTACCAAAGAAACTTAACGCCTCCCAACGGCGTAATGCAAGCCGACTTTGATTTACTAAAATTGTTTACGCTGAACCCCGCCTCTTTAAACGTAGAGCAACTCAACGAAATACATAACAAAGCCAGTAAAACGCCCACGAAAACCAAATTATCCTTCGCAATTTCTACGGCCCATCAATACATCCAATTTTTTGCACTACTATTAATTTTAGCCATAATCAGCTTCATCTATAGTAAACAGAATAGATTGACGATCTTAGGACTAATTGCAATCTTCGGGCTCGCAATTGGATACATTGCCCTAAACGCTTCTGTAAAAGAAAGAATCTTCTTCCCGGCCTTATTTTGCTCTGCAATTTATGTGCTGTTCCTTACACAACCTCCTAAAGGACGCTTGGCCCTAGTAAGTATTAAAATCTTAATAGTGTTATTGTCTTCTACATCTTTATTGAAATCAATCAATAAAATTCAATATCGCATTAATTCTAAAGACTTGGCCTCTCGCCAGTTCGAAATGATAAACAATTATTTAGAACCAAACCGTAGAATTATCCCATTCAAGTCTTCTTACAGGGTTGAGTACTTTAATGCGTTTGAAATATCCAAAAGGTTTCCTTCGTCCCAAATTTTATACAGTGGATGGCTTGCTAAAATCCCTCTAAATACAGGAAAGTTAGACTCCTTTGAATCACTAATTGAAGGAAATGGTTTGCTGGTGGATAGTGCGAATATGGAAGAAGCAACTATCCTAATCGCAAATAGTATTAGGCACAACCACAACGTAGAAGTTATCCCACAAGTTGTTCGATCCGGAGATGGTTTACGAATAGTGGAATTTAAGCGCAAAACAGTAACCCCAGATTTGCGAGTTAGCATAGAATAGAGGAAGGAAATGTTATAAGTTCGGATGACACAAACCATACTTGGGATTGCGTTTTAAAAACCCGTGGAAATACGCCGAATGCGCGGCCCCCATCATTAGAAAAACGCGATCATTTTGGGCAAGTGGCAACTTATTAAAATTGGCATACATTCTTAAGTTACGCTGATAAAATTTAGCCGCTTGATCAGCTCCTTCATAAGACGACTTGCCTCCGTAATGCGTTAAAATATCGGCATTCACCATTATCATAAAATCATAATATTCGGTAGAATTCATTAACCTTAATTTCTCTCTCAAATCAGTGGTGCTGGTTACCTTTTTGGCAATGGGAAATAATTCTTGATAACGATCTTGAAATTCTCGGTAAAACGCAACGTCCACTCGATTCTTATTTGAATCGGCAAATTCATAATCATAAGATAGTCGATGATCGATTCCGTAAATCCGTTGCACTTCACACAATCTACCAACCTCAAAAGCAATCAAATGTATTTCAGACACAAAATCGAACTGAACATTTTGATCATTTAAGTATTGACGGTATTGACTTCTTACAAAACTATTTTTGCTGGGAGTATACTCGAGTGCAAGCACATTGGGGTTGAATTCGGCAACCCGAGCCGCAATCGCTCTACAATTTTCAATATTTTTCTTTGCCCCCGGATCAAACTCAATTTTGTTCTTATCCGATGTTCCCCCCATATGAAAAGTACCTAAATTGAGTACGGATATTGGTTCTTGCATTGGTAGAATATTCTCCGATTTATAATCAAAAGTTAAGGTTTTTAAACTTCCGAGAACACTTAAGGTCAGGTTTAGTTAAACCCTAATGCCAAGTTTCTATATTTCACCTTTAAGACGCTTGTAGAAATTAATTCTTGAAGACACACAGAATCAATTGGCGCCCTAAATCGAACCGACATGCTACACATTCCGTCCACCACGAGATTCGATTTGCCAATAATTTGCCCAGACAAGGATCCATAATTCAACTCCACCCGAATTGAATCTGCAACGGAAAATGCTTGAGCCTGTTGATCAGTAAATTCAATCTGTACAACCAGATCTGAATCTAATTTTATTAAAGTCAGTTTGGTCCTTTCGTTCAAAATCATTCCTTCAAAAAGAGGTAATTCTGTTAATACATGAACAGGACTCTCAGAAATCTTGGCAATGCCACCAACCTCCACAATAGTATCTCCTGCTTGCGCAAAAGTCCCTTCCTTCAAAACAGTAATCGTGCCTTGAGGCAATTCCAATTCGTAGACACCAGAATTTGAATAATCAATTGTAAAAGGTACAGTTATGAACTCTTCAACATCAATCCATTCAAGGGTCACAACGACTAGGGCAATCAATACTGCAATAATCGAGATGCCATTTCTAAACATCCATTTCGGTGGGGTTTCAATAATTTCCTGAACCTCTTCCGAATGGATTTTTATTTCTTTCTCTTCACTATCCATAATATTCTGGAATTTCTTCCAACTCTAGCTGGTTCTTAACCAAATTAAAATAAATGCCTTGTCGTGCAACCAATTCCTCATGATTACCTTGCTCGATAATTCGTCCCTTATCCATTACCAAAATATTGTCCGCATTGCGCACTGTACTCAGCCGATGGGCAATAACTACTGCCGTTCGATCTGCTAAAAAGGTATCTAAATTTCTAGTGATTTTTTTCTCATTGTTAGCGTCAAGCGCGCTTGTAGCTTCATCAAAAAACACCATTTCCGGATTCTTATAAATAGCTCGTGCAATTAAAATCCTCTGTTTTTGACCGGTACTAATGTTCAAACCTTCGCTGCCAATTTTGGTATTGTAACCCAACGGCTTTTCTTCTATAAACGATTTTATTTCAGCCAACTGTGCAGCCCGTGCTATATTTTTGGCAAACAACTGTTCGTTTTTAACCGCAATGTTAAATGCTATTGTGTTATCAAAAATAAATCCCTCCTGCATTACCACTCCACAGTGATCTCTCCATGAAGTGTGAGAAATATTATTCATGTTCACCTCACCAACTTTTACCTCTCCTGATGTTGGCTCATAGAACTTCAGCAACAGTTTCATTAGGGTTGTCTTGCCACTTCCGCTGGCACCGACAATTGCAGTGGTCTTTCCTCTCGGAATTTCGAAATTCAAATCCATTAATGTTGGTTCAAGTGCACCGCTGTACCTAAACGAAACATTTGAAACGCGAATGGATTCAAAATCAGGAATTTGATCCAGGAATTTACCCTTCGCCTCTACTTCTCTTTGATGTATTTCGTTGATTCGCTCTAGACTCAACATTGCCAATTGATAAGAATGAATGAAATTGACAATGTCTCGAATCGGGTTGCTCAACTGCCCTACGATGTACGAAATCGCCAACATAGCACCAAGAGACAATCCTCCAGTTATTACCAAATGAGCCGCTACCACTGTTATGATAATGTTCTTAACCTCATTTATCGTAACCCCTCCAACGTTTTGTTTTTCAGTAAGTGCAAGATATTTCATATTGATCTTGAAGAGCCTAGCCTTAATGAATTCCCAGCTCCAACGCATTTGATTCTCCACATTATGGAGCTTAATTTCCTGCATTCCATTCACCAACTCCATCACCTTGGAATTCTCCTTGCTGTTCAATTCAAAAAGTTGATGATCTATTTTTTTACGTTGCTTTATAAAAAGGAAAATCCACCCAACGAAAATGAGACTTCCTAGCATAAAGATTCCGAAGATGAACATGTTGTAATAAGCCAACAACGCTCCAAAGGCAATCAAATTGATCGAGGCAAAACTTATGTTCAAGGATTCTGAAGTCAGTAACGTTTCAATTCGGTCATGGTCGCGAATCCTTTGAATCAAATCACCAGTCAATCTAGTATCAAAATATCCAATTGGCAGTCGCATCATTTTGATGAAGAAATCGGATACCAAAGACAAATTGATTCGTGTACTGAGATGTAACATCACCCAATTTTTGACTAACTCTGAAAATGTTCGTCCGAATACCAACAAAAGCTGAAACAACAAAATCAAGTAAATGAACTGCATGCTGCTATTCTTTATCCCAACGTCGACCAATTTTTGCGTTAGAATAGGAAAAACAACCTGCAGACACCCCTCCGCCAATACTCCCAACAGCAATTGGAAGATCATCTTTTTGTACCTAAAAATGTAGTTTAACAAGCGAACCTTTCCATTTTCTTGCAACTCTTCTGCAAAGTCATCTTTAGAGCTCAGAAAGGTATTAGTTGGCTCGAATAGCATGGCAATTCCTAGATCTTCTTCACTGGTATTAGGTCCAATCCAATCCTCTAAAAGTTCATCATTGGTTAGGATTTCTAAACCCTTCTGCGGATCAGAAACATAGTACTTTCCTTTCTTAATTTTATAGAGAACAACAAAGTGGCTTTGCTTCACAAATAAGATCAATGGCAATTGAACGGTTGTCAACTGTTCTAAATCCAATTTTACCCCGGTGCTTTTCAAACCAATTTGTTCGGCTGCACGCGATAACCCAAGCAAGCTACTGCCCTCTCTTGTTGTTTCACAAAGGCTCCGTAAATAACGCAGGGTAAAACTTCGACCGTAATATTGTGCTACAATTCTTAAACAAGTTGGGCCACAATCCATCGTATCCAACTGCTGATATGCTGGAAACTTTTTACGCATGGACTAACTTTTTTTGTTTGTGGTACAGTTTATTGAATATTCGACTTAGAAACGCGTATACAACGTATTCCTGAAACCTTGGATTTGCAATAAAAATCCGATTCAAGGTCATATGCAAAAAGCTAACTAACACACTATGCGTCACCTCCGGTGGGTTATTGGTACAGAATTCTTTGGCGGGCTTTTCCAGCGCTGCCATCCTAGCATCGAATAGCTCATTCAATTGTGGATATATACCTTCAAGCTCACTCGCCGAATTCTGCACAATTGCTTCAATAATATTTTCAAACTTCCGGTAACGTTGCTCGATTTCCTTTTTCTCGACAAACGTTACATTGAATTCTTGCGCAAACGATTCTTTCAAATCGTCAAATAATAATTTACGATCAACCAGCGAGACGTTAAATACCTCCAAGTATTGGGAAACGCTCCATAATCCAATTTGCCAGCGCAAGTTCTCTTCACCCAAAGCGTGCACATAAGCGAGCAACTTTGACGTAAACACGCTGTCAATACAGAAAATTCTTTCACTCGTATCAATGTTCTTCTGGCCTCCGTATCTAGCCAACTCCCTCTTATAAATATCCGTCTGAAATTTTGGAATTACACCCTTTTGAACCAAAGGCCCAACAATTTTATTTAGCCAGTGAATCAGGGTAACAAATTGTTCTGGTCTTCTCGTATTTACCCTCAACCGAAGATGCCAATCAGGGTCTGAGTAACGAATAAAAAACCACTTTTCAATTCTGCCATCAGACTGAAGTTCATTTAACATTGGGGCAAGCTGTTCGACCAACAATTGATCTACAAACTTGTTTCCGCCATAAATCTTAAAATAGTTCCATCCGGGGTAGCGGACCCCATTTTTGTTCAAATTTTCAGATGAATTCAACTGGAAATCATTGCCTAACGAATCATCACCCAAATCACCCCAATCACCCAAAAGGCATTGGTTTGGAGTACTGCTGTCAGTCGCATCCGGACCAACATCATAATTACGGCAATTGTTGTTTTTAATGAAAGTTAGAATTTCATGGTTGTAAACCCCTCCATTGGAATCTTGAACAGCAAATTCATTCTCCATTTCATGACGCTTGATCACGATTACTGGCTGACGTTTTAGTTCAACGATACATACATTACGACCTTCCGGCGATTCCGAATCAATTAGCAATTGATTCATCCCATCACCAATCAGAAAATACCGCCCCAATTCTAGGTCATTGCGCAATTGGCCAAAGACTGTATCCGAATTTCCATCTTTTATTTTGTTGGTATACTTTTTCTTGTCCTCTCCTTGCAAAATCCAAGTCTCTTGCGAGATTACCACATTTTTGTACACCAGCTTTGGGATGTAAGACAAAATAGCGTGATAACCTTCTAAATTCAAGTTCATGTACCCGTCAAACAGATGGAATTGATATTCGCACAAGAAACGATACACCGGTTGATTACTCTTTCTGTAATTGTGCGCGCTAGTAAGACGCGGCATAATCAGTTTGCCCGTTTTTTTGCTTTTGATAAAAATCTTGCGGGCCGACTCATTAACTGAAATCACCAAATCGTTCAAGCTGATCTGATCTTCTTTTGGCAATGTCGAACGATCTAAATACGGAATATCCTTGCCCCAAACATTAGACCTACGCAGAACATTGATGGCATCGTTATCTGGCGAATGCAAAACCTCTGCAAATTCAAAAGCTGGCAAACAAGATTTATCATGTTCCGCTATTTCCTCAAGCACAGTTTGAAGTTCTTCATTATTGCCGGCAAACCTACCTGCAAGAGGAGTTGCGGAAACACCTGCAGTCGTCAAAAGTTCTACCTCATCATTCGCCAACATTTTTATTAGACAGTAAATGGACGGCCCAGGATTTGCCCGATCGGCATACTCTGGTTGCTCAAATTCCTGAATATGTTTGTTGAAATCGATAACCTTCTCTCCACGTTGGGCGGCACTCATAAGCAATTTGATAAACTTCTGGCTCATTGGCGAAAAGCGCAAATCGCTTTGCCCTCCGGACTCAGGATGCAACCCCTCTACCAATGGAGTAATACCATGTGGTTCCTTGTTTACAGGATATCCTATTCCCAAATCAGGATCTAACACTTGCAACAAGGGCATTTCTCGTGTATCGTAAGCTTCCAGAAATTTCTTGACGAACAAATCCATATCGGATTCCACTGTGTAGAAGAACCGACGCATAAAAGCTAGAGCTTCTAAAATGTTCTTTTTATGGCTTGACTTTATAGTTGGAGATTCCAGCACCGTTTTCTGCGAATCTATTTGCAAGAATATGTCCTTGTTGAACTTTACTCCGATTGCTTCGCACTGTTTACGGATGGTCAGAAATGCATCAGGATATAAGCTACGGTCCTTTTGGATTCTGGTCATAAATTGTTCGAACTGATCCACTAATTGTTTAACCTCCTCCAATCCAGAAACCTTGTTTAGCACTTCCTTCATATTACCAATAGGATCAGCTTCGGTTGTTGAAATTTCGAATTGACTAACCAACAATGAGCTAGAAATCAATTCCGAAACGAATGCTTCAGCCTCTTCTCTATCGCACTCCATTTCCACCATCCAGTCTACAATTTCTTTTTTAGACATTCCGGATTCAGTCTTGTCTAAAATCGCTGAAATAACTTCATTATTGTCAACTGAAGCGGAAACATGCGTATTCGTTACCCGCACCAATTCCACGTACCTAATTTCATCAGATTGTGAAAAAATACTAGAATTAGGATAGTACCGCAGGTGCTCTTGAACTTCAGGAAACTCTTCTAACCTAGCATAAAATGCATTTAGGAATTCTAAGTCTAAGTTGGCGTATAACGAACTGTCTTCTGGTCGTTGAATTTTGATATTGGTTTCATCGTCCCATTTAGCCATGAAAATCCCTGCAAACATCCCAAAAGGTGTGCATTTATAGGTGCTTCGTGCGTGGTATTTGTAGAGCGTTTCTAACTGTCGCTTATTTATAGAATTCAGCCCATTTTTGTCCTGAAAAATGGCCTTCCACAATCCCGGTGACGACAAAAAGATCGCTTCTTGAAATTCAGGTTTATTGAGAACCTCGTAGAAATCCTTACCGATTTCGTTATATGGATAAAGTGGACTGCGTACTATGACGCTGTCGTGAAACTCAAACTCTGGTTTTTGCATGCCTCCAATTCTTTCTCTATTTCAATCAAATTCTCAATTCGTTGCTTTCTATTTCTAGTCTGTTCAACAAGAATAATCTCCGGACAATCAAACGCTTCGGACACTTCCAAAAGCCTTTGGGCAATGTTTTTTGGTGTGTCTGAAATATCTAATCCTTCGAAATCTTTATTGTAGCTATTAATGGATATTGCCATGTTGCACTGCGGAATTTCACCATGTTTCTTAAAAAATTCCTCTCGATATCTAGTTAGAGTCGATTTATTGGCTTCTGGATTAGCCCCTGGATGGATCATCGAAATAGAAAAATAAGCCTCCTCTTCCACCGCTTTTGGTATTGAACTCGGCGATACCCCAAGCATCCAAACATTAGGTTTCGCTGTTCCATGTGGCGGGACCTGCTTTTTCAAAAAGTCCTTTTCTGTATTCGAACGCTGATGATGAATATCGAACAAGGCAGTTACTTTATCATCCCATTCTTGTCGAGTGGGTTGTTCTTTTTTCCAGCGTAAAGCAAAATTGGCATCATCAGAAACACCAGCGCGTGCTAATCCCAGATCTATCCGATCTGGGAAAAGCGCAGTCAATTGCCTGAATGCTTGATAAACGCGTAGTGGGGAATGAAAATATAACAGGACACCTGCCAAGCCAATTTTAATTCTTTCGCTGCTACCCGCAAGCAAGGGCAAAAGCATTTCTGGATTATACCAAGCAAACTCTTCTGCATAATGCTCGGCCAACCAAAACCTTTCGTAACCAGCTTCTTCAAGCATCGCCACCTCATCAAACAACGCCTGAATTACGTCGTGGGCATAGGTTTCCGGTGGGTGCATGGTACCCAATTCAAGTACTCCTAATTTCATGTATTTCTAAAACTTATCGATATCGGTGAGGTAAATTCTATTCCAACCATGGTCGCCGTGGCCCATCTTATCTAGCAACACTACAATTATTCCCGCAAATCCCTCTAAAATTCCAGAATCTCGAGTGGCTGTTTCCATCTTGTCAGCAGGATAATTTGGAAATTTCTCTAACGTATCCCTTAGCCAATATTCAGAGGCTTGCATAAACTTATCACTTGCAAAAACCTTGGCAAACTGCGAATAGATGTGGGCCAATCCAATGCTCCCGTGGCACAAGAAGATATTCTCCGCCAATCCGTGTCGACGCTCAAAATCAATATTTTCTACATCAAAATCTGCAATCGTGGATTCTAACAACCCCTGCACGTAATTCAAAATTCTTGAATTGTTTATTGCCTTGCCTCCGGCATAAAGCCCAACACACATTGACAATGTGCCATAGCACCAAGTAAGGTTATTAATTTCGTTATACTCACCATCTTGATAGATCGTATCAGGAATTTTGCGCTTATGCTCCATTTCTTGCTTTAGCACCCAATTCGCGCATTTTTCGATTAAACCAGTAGCCTTTTCGGCGTTCATATCTAACCGAACACATTCCGCCAAAACGTACAAAATTGATGAGACACCATGAGACAATCCCATTCCAAAATAAGGTTCTTGAGGTCGATGGGTTGAATAGTAAGAAGTGTAGTGATCCAACCAACTGATTTCGTCTGGTGCAATTTCAACTGCTGACTCTTCCAATACATCAACTAATTGAATAATCCCTGGAACGAATTTCTGATCTTTTGTCACCTCAAATCGGTCGATCAGATAAATAATCTTCCCGACAAACCCGGTCATCAAATCATAGTGATGACTTTCATAATTGTATTCCAAAGACCGGATGATTAAATCATCTAATTCGTGTAAAAAATCTTGATCTTCTATTACTTCATTTTGAACGAAATTATTTACCGCCCAGGCAAAACCAGGAATTCCGTATCCTAACTTGTAGCCATAGGTATGCTCTTCTACTTTGTCTACATGTTCACTTAGCAACTCTAATGCTTTATCAGTATAATCTTGCCGCTTTAAGCTTTTGCCCAAATAGGCATATGCTATTGCGTTGGACAAATCTCCCACGTACACGTGGATATGTTCGTCGTGTCCATTATGAATCTTCGAAGCCAAATTGTCAAGCGTTGATTCATCCACTTTAATCTGTATAGTCTCTTCTTGTATCATATGTTTGTTGTTAAGTTTCCATAAATTCTAAGCCTTGCGATTTGCTGTGGATACCATGATCATCATCGGAACGATGAATTTCCACAGTTCAAATAGCTTTAGTATTACTATTTAGTATCCACATCATTTAAAATCCAGAACATGTAGAATTTGGAGGGCAATGAGGTGTTGTAAATTCAATTTGGCCTATTTTCGCAGTTTGTTGACGGAAATACTTGAGGCACTCAGTTTTCCAAAGATTGTGGCGCGTTAGAGGAGGGGCTTTTTGACCGATCCCCTCCTCAAAGTATATTAATCCACGATGACGCAGTTGTATTGAAATGCAATTCCTTCATTGGAAAACAGCAAAGAAACTGCCTTCAGTTAGAGATGCTGAAAGCATCTCTACCGTCAGCTTTAGCCCTAAGGGCGACAGACTAATCACAGCGCATGACTCTGTCTGTATTTCTTCTGTTAACCAATTCATATCTTTTGCATCTAAATTCATTCTGCATTTCGTTTTCCATCAAGTGATGCTATGAACGCTCACTTAATGCAGCATTTTTCTTGCAACTGTTATCCCAACAGCTTGACCAATTGCAGCTATTCTCGGTACATGATAGGTCGCTCTTGCCACCTTTTATATCTACCAATTCACTGCTGTCAAGAACCTGGATTGTTCTTTTATTCAGTCGCAATTCTCCTTTGAAATTTTTCATTTTGACGAAAGTCAAAGATTATCCTCTAGAAAGCTCTGCTTTCTGCTTGCAGCTATTCTCCCAGCATGAACTAACAGTGCAGCTATTTTCTGTACAAGTAACACCTTTACGACCTCCCATTACGTCAACAAGTTCTTTGCTATCCAATACCTGAATTGTCTTCTTGTTTAAT
>JAHDGY010000013.1:42533-46702 GCA_020631555.1 Flavobacteriales bacterium
CATTACGTCAACAAGTTCTTTGCTATCCAATACCTGAATTGTCTTCTTGTTTAATTTTAATTCTCCTTTGAAATTTTTCATTTCTGTTTTGTTTTTATGGTTATTAATTAATTTACAAATTGATTTATCCGCGGAATTTCAGCGAAGTAACTTTGCAGCTGTTGGTAGCGCATGAAGTAACTTTACAACTGTTTTCTGTACAAGTAACACCTTTACGACCTCCCATTACGTCAACAAGTTCTTTGCTATCCAATACCTGAATTGTCTTCTTGTTTAATCTCAATTCTCCTTTGAAATTTTTCATTTGTGTTTGTTTTATGGTTATTAAATTATTTACTCATTAATCGGCGAAATACTCGCTTGGTCCAATGCTCTGATCAGAATTTTTACTAAATCCGACCAGAATTCTTGACGTCCGAATCACCGTTATAATTCGTTTTATTTCCTTTTTCTCGATTTCCAAAAACATACCTTAACCCTAGGTATACAATTCCTGTTTCCCACCTATTCAACCAACTAGATTTCATATTAGCATTGTTGGTGACACTATTCCATTGGTTAGTCCTGAACGGATCCGTAACATTGAGATTTATGCTTAAGTTGTTTTTGAAATAGCTTATCCCACCTGTCATATAATGTCTAACCTTCAAAACGCTTACACCTTGAATGGCAGGCCCCGTATAATTGTATCCCAGATCTAGTTTAACACTTTCGGAAATTCGGAAGCTTAGTGAAGGGTAAAGGCCATAAGTCACCATTGACTGGTTAACAGATACACCTTCGTTGCTAGACCATGTATAATCTTGTGAAAGGAAAGCATAAATCTGCCCCTGCAAACGTTTGCCAAAGGAATAGTAAGAACTATAGTTTAATTCGTAAAAGGCTGATCGGCTAATGTTAATCTTGGTTGAAAAACTCACTGAAAGCGTATCATTCTGAAAAGGCACTTCACTGATATCACCTTTAGACTGAGTAGTTCCCAGCGAAAAATTGTGATTTTTATATTTATACGTCAGCTCAACTTTATTCTGATAGGAAGAATTCAAATTGGAATTTCCTCGAACATAGGCGAATCGATTACGCAGTCGAACTACCGGATTCATATCACTGTATATTGGCCGATTCAAGCGTCGATTGTAAGTCACGCCAATATTTCCGTAATCAGAGTATTGCCAATATAATCCCAGATCAGGGAATAAGTTGGTGAAAGTTCTAGTCATAGTGGAATCTCCAAATTCACCAGCCTTAACTTGGCTTGACAAAACACTTGTTTCTGATCGAAGACCAACTCGGTAACTCCATTGATTATAATCCCCGCTCAACAAGGCATAAGCTGAATAAACTTCTTCGTTATATGCAAACTCATTGGAATACACGGGAACAATTAAGAAATCGGATGCAGCTGAATCTAAATCATACACCAGCGACGAATTAATACGACTAGAATTACATCCTACTCCTGCTACCAACTGTAAGCTGTCGTGTACAGAAAGTGAATAATTAATCCTAGCGTTACCCAAAGAGTACGAATAGTCTTGCTTGTGACCAATCTTAACATCATGATTTTCTTGATCAGATTGGAATGTGATATTTTGTTCAAGAGACTTGTTAGTCAAACTATTGTTCCCGGATAATTCAATATTCAAAAACTGCGATTTGTAACCTCCAAAATCCCATCGATAATCCAATCCATAATTGGCATTATACTGATCACTACCCACCGTTTCCTTTAGGCGTTGAACGCTGTTTATTACCCCACTAGATTTTGAACCATTCAACGAGCCATTATTCTCAAATGAACCACCGACACTAGCAAAACCACTCAGCACATGGCTTTCATTAAAATTGTGATTAATCGTAGCGCGAACATTGTAACTTTTTGTCACAGGCAACCACTCCGAACTATCAGTAAAAGTCGACTCGTAGTTCGGAGTAAGATTATCTTTTAGACTTCTATTTCGGTTAATTGACTCGTTATAGGCAGAACCCATTGAAACTGAAAACCCTGTTTTCTTTCTGCGTAACTTGTAAAAAGCTCGCCCTTCCAACTTTGGGAACTCTCCATACCCAAAGCGCCCTGTCACACCCGCATAATAACCTAACGGTTGCTTCTTGAGTTTTATGTTAACTATTCCCCCCCCGCCTTCAGCACTATACTTCGCGCCAGGCATTCCGTTGACCTCAATTTTCTCAATTTCTCCGGCCCCAAGCGATTGCAAATACATGTTTAGCTCCGAGCCGCTTAAGTGTGTTTCCTTTCCGTTAATCAGAACAGCAAAACGGTTATTTTTCAACTGTAGATTACCATCTTTATCCACACTAATCGTTGGCACTTTTTGCATCAGCTCATGACCTGTCTGACCTGCATGCTCTTCTCCAACTGAGAATGTTAGCACTCCTTTGTTCATCGATATTTTAGATTTATATCCAATGACTTCCACATCTTGCAGATTTATAGAAGACTGTTTCAATACAATAGGAACATTTCCGTACTTTCTAACCAATTGGTAATTCGTTTCATAACCAATCAAGGACGTTTTCAGTAAAACAGGCAGCTCAGCAAAATCGACAAGCTCGAAACGTCCTAAACTATCTGTCACATCATAGGTGATCATACTAGAATCTACAGGGGCTAAAATCGAAACACCCACCCACTCCAATTTGTCACCAGCATTATCGCTAACAACTCCGGAAATAACATTTTGGCCAATTGCACTGAAACCAATTAGTAGAAACGACAGGAGTATCAGCATTGAGAACCTAGATTCTCTTACAAGTTCTACCAATATTCGGGAACTAAACAATATGTTACGTACGCTTTTTTTCGACATTATTTCGCTAGGAACAAGCAACAAAAACCCGCTCGTTTATTTAAAAAATGGATTATTAAAAAAGACGAACCTGAAAACGGTTCTAAGTTAAATCAACTTGCAACTAAAGCACTAGGCTTCTGCAAAGCACCATCCGGGCCATGACAATGATCTTAATCGTTCTTTGATACACTTGCTAAGTGAAACTGGGGTCTTCATAGGTTTTAGGTTTATTAATCGCTTCAATTAATACGAAAGGTTAAATCAACAAATATCTAACCGGGCAGATCAGCAAATATTGTGACGCAATGTACAAATTTGATTAAAATAAAGAATATAATTTTGAAATAAATTAATAAAACAAAATAAAAACCACGCAATAACAGGTGATTAACCTCTTGCAACTACCTGCATAACTTAACATTTTCTGCAAAATAAATTAGCACTCAAATATTATTTACTCCTTAAAAATCAATTTATCAAACCTTCTAAAACCAAACAAACTTCCACATACTCCACCCGCTATATGCCCAAATTCCGAAACATTATTTTCCTGAAATCCGTGCACCACTTCTTTGCCTATAAACAGAATCAAAATCAATATAAAGGTTAGAGGAATACTTCCCTCCTTGAAATTGGCAAACGAGATTAGAATTATTAGCATGAAAACAATTCCACTTGCACCAATTATCGCATCCTGAATAAATACGTAATTAATTATCGCCGTTACCAAGGCCGTTATCCCAATCATGGAAACTAGCGGCTTTGCCCCGTATTTTTCTTCTAGAATAGGGCCAAGCAACAAAATAAAACTCATATTTCCCATTAGATGCCCAACATTGGCATGCCCAAAAATGTAGGAACACGTACGGAAATAATGATCAACCGAACCAAATGAAAACCTTGGTGGACAAACAAACCAGGCCGCAAAAGCTTCCCCAAAAACTGCGATCAGCATTAATACAACACAACAAATTAAGGTGTATGTTAGAGTAACTGGTGCATTGAAATCTATTCTAAGCTTCATGCATCCAAGGTAAAAATTCTGGGCAGTTAATTATCCTGAAGCGCTTGATTAGAAATCAGCTGGACCTTCTGCCTTTATCTGGACACTATAGTTAAGCATGAATTAATATGTTTAATTGATGGGAACAGGAAAACGTTATTACAGCAAGGAGTTCAAATTGAAAGCAGTTGAATTAAGCAATGTTCGGGGTAATGCACGAGAAATTGCAGAAGAATTAGGGGTTAAAGCCGACTTGATTTATCGTTGGCGCAAAGAGCTTTCAAGCAAATCTCATTTGGCGGTAAGGGCAACGCTCAACTGAGCAAAGAACAAATGGAATTAAAGCAGCTGCG
>JAHDGY010000095.1 GCA_020631555.1 Flavobacteriales bacterium
AAAGTAATTTTTGGACTAAAAACTAACCTCTCTTTTTTTATTTAGGACGCTATTGATTCTGATTGATAAAACATAGTTGCCAAGAGTTGTATTTGGAACATGTAGATGCGTTCAGAGTAAAATTGCCTGATGACCCAAAGTGTAATCTGGATTTAATTATATTCGCTTTCAATATTATATCGCATAATCACGCATGAATATCAAAATGGTTGACCTAAAAGGTCAGTACGAGAAAATTAAAAATGAAGTAGATCAAGGCATACAGAGTGTGATTGATTCTACAACGTTCATTCGTGGTCCCATCCTCACCGAGTTTAAGTCAGACTTAGAAAAATATTTAGATGTTGAGCACGTAATTCCATGTGCCAATGGGACCGACGCACTTCAAATAGCGCTTATGGCGCTTGGCTTGGAGCCTGGAGATGAAGTTATAACTGCCAACTTTACATTCGCCGCAACGGTTGAGGTGATAGGTTTGCTTCGCCTAAAACCTGTGCTTGTTGATGTTGATCCGGATACGTTCAATATTGATCCGGAGCGATTGGAACAAGCAATTACTCCAAAAACCAAAGCGATTATTCCCGTTCATCTGTTTGGGCAATGTGCCAATATGGAAGCCGTATTGAACATCGCCCAAAAGCACAATTTGAAAGTTGTGGAAGATACTGCCCAAGCAATTGGGGCGGATTATACGTTTAGTACCGGAAAGGTAATGAAAGCTGGTACTATGGGAGACATTGGAACTACTTCGTTTTTCCCAAGTAAGAATTTAGGTTGCTACGGGGATGGAGGAGCGCTTTTTACGAGAAATGAAGAATTGGCAACTAGAATGTCAGCCATCGTCAACCATGGGATGTACCGAAGGTACTATCATGATGAGGTAGGAGTAAATTCACGATTGGACAGTATTCAGGCTGCTGTACTCAAAGCTAAATTGCCACATTTGGACAGCTATTCGTTGGCTAGACGAAAAGCAGCGGAGTTTTACAATAACGCCTTTAAGGATGTTGAGCAATTGGAAACACCAGCAATAGCTGAAAATTCGACCCACGTTTTTCATCAGTACACGATGAAGGTTAACGGGATCGACCGTCAAGAATTGCAACAATTTCTAAAAGATAAAGGAATACCGTCAATGGTGTATTATCCAGTCCCACTGCATTTACAAAAGGCGTATTTGGATGATCGTTATCAATCCGGAGATTTCCCGATTACTGAAGATTTGTGCGCGAGAGTTATTTCTCTTCCGATGCATACTGAATTGAGTTCAGATCAGTTAAATTACATCACCGATAATGTTAAAGATTTTTGTAATAAACTGGAGAAAATAGGATGAAAATAGCCGTAGTAGGAACAGGGTATGTTGGCCTTGTAACAGGCACTTGTTTTGCCGAAACAGGCAACAACGTAATTTGTATAGATATAGATGAGACCAAAGTGCAGAAGATGAAGGATGGTGAGGTCCCTATTTACGAGCCTCATTTGGATGTTATTTTCGAAAGAAATATTAGACAAGGACGATTGCATTTCACCACAAACTTGAAAGAAGCAATCGATCAAAGTCAGATCATTTTTCTAGCATTACCAACACCTCCTGGAGAGGATGGTTCGGCCGATTTGTCGTACATCTTGTCGGTAGCGAAGGAGTTAGGGGGAATGATTGACGAATATAAAGTCATTATCGATAAAAGTACCGTGCCTGTTGGAACAGCCGAAAAGGTGCACAACGCAATTGCGGAGAAGGCATCGGTGGATTTTGATGTAGTGTCTAATCCGGAGTTTCTTCGGGAGGGATTTGCGGTGGATGACTTTTTGAAGCCGGATCGAGTAGTTATTGGAACCAGTTCTGATAAGGCTAAGGAGATTTTGGGGAGATTATATAAGCCATTCGTGCGCCAAGGAAACCCAATTTTGTTTATGGACGAAAAGTCAGCGGAGTTGACCAAATATGCAGCCAACTCATTTCTTGCCACTAAAATTACTTTCATGAATGAGGTGGCAAACTTTTGTGAGAAGGTTGGTGCTGACGTTGATATGGTAAGAAAAGGTATCGGGACTGATTCTAGAATTGGTAAACGATTTTTGTTTCCTGGAATTGGGTACGGTGGTAGTTGCTTTCCTAAGGATGTTAAAGCTTTGGCCAAGTCAGGGAAAGATGAAGGGTTTGATTTTCAGATCATCAATTCGGTAATGAAGGTTAATGAAGAGCAGAAGCTAAGTATGGCCCATAAAGTTATTGAATACTACGGTGGGGACGTCAGTGGAAAGACAATTGCCATGTGGGGCTTGGCTTTTAAGCCGAATACGGATGATATCCGTGAAGCCCCGTCGCTTTACATGATTGATAAGTTGGTAGCGGCAGGAGCAAAAATTGTTGCTTTTGACCCTGAAGCAATGGATAATGTTAGAGGATTGATTGGAGACAAGATTAGTTACGGAACAAATCAATATGATGTTTTGGAAGGAGCAGATGCATTATTAATTGCAACAGAATGGTCTGTGTTTAGAAGTCCAAATTTCGAAAAGGTCACGAATTTAATGAATGCGAAAGTGATATTTGACGGAAGAAACCTCTACGATATTGCTGATTTGAAAAAACTAGAATTTTATTACAATAGCGTTGGACGTGAGGTTGTAGCCCCATAAGCATAGAATAATTATGACGAAGAAAAAGGTGTTGGTAACCGGGGCCGCTGGATTTTTAGGTTCCCATTTATGCGATAGGTTTATTGCCGAGGGTTATCACGTTGTGGGGATGGACAACCTAATTACAGGGAGGATGGAAAACATCGAACATTTGATGCCCCTTCCCGATTTTGAATTTTGTCACCACGACGTTTCAAAATTTGTACATGTTCCAGGAGATTTGGACTATATCCTACATTTTGCATCTCCTGCTAGTCCGATTGACTACTTAAAAATTCCAATTCAAACCTTGAAAGTGGGTTCATTGGGCGTTCATAACTTGCTTGGGTTGGCAAGGGCGAAAAATGCAAGAATTTTGATCGCATCAACTTCCGAAGTTTATGGGGATCCATTGGTTCATCCTCAGAAAGAGGATTATTGGGGGAATGTGAATCCGATTGGTCCGCGTGGAGTTTACGACGAGGCCAAGCGATTTCAAGAAGCCATAACCATGGCGTACCATACTTACCACAAATTGGAAACGAGAATAGTTCGTATATTTAACACTTATGGACCAAGAATGAGGTTGAATGATGGACGGGTTTTGCCCGCCTTTATTGGTCAAGCATTGCGTGGAGAAGACCTTACAGTGTTTGGAGATGGTTCACAGACCAGGTCGTTTTGTTATGTAGACGATTTAATAGAAGGAATTTATAGATTATTGCACAGCGATTATAGTGGACCGGTAAACATTGGAAATCCCGATGAGATTACCATTTCGCAATTTGCTGAAGAAATTATAGAATTGACAGGTACGGACCAGAAGGTGGTGTACAAACCATTGCCAGTAAACGATCCTATGCAACGCCAACCTAATATAGATAAAGCTAAGGCAGTTTTGGATTGGGAACCTGCCGTTTCGAGATCGGAAGGATTGAAAATCACTTATGATTATTTTCGTTCGTTGCCAGATACCGAATTGCATCGAAAGGAACACAATAATTTTGATGCTTACATAAAATAGAATTATGGATTATTTCGCTCACCCAACAGCCGTAATTGACGAAGGATGCGATATCGGAAAGGACACCAAAATATGGCATTTTACCCACGTAATGCCCAAGTGTACGCTTGGAGAAAAATGTAATCTTGGACAAAATGTGGTGGTTTCGCCGCAGGTTGTTTTAGGAAGAAATGTTAAGGTTCAAAATAATGTGTCTATTTACACCGGTGTAATTTGTGAAGATGATGTGTTCCTGGGACCGTCAATGGTTTTTACAAATGTCATTAACCCAAGAAGTGCGGTCATTCGGCGCGATGAGTATAAAGAAACTTTAGTTAAACAAGGCGCTTCCATTGGTGCAAATGCAACAATTGTTTGTGGAAATCCAATTGGTAAATTTGCTTTAATTGGCGCTGGTGCTGTGGTTACAAAGGAGGTTAAAAATTATGCGCTTGTGGTAGGAAATCCTGGGCGTCAAATTGGTTGGGTTAGTGAGTACGGACATAGACTGAATTTCGATGAGAATAACGAAGCAACATGCTCTGAAAGTGGGGAGAAGTATCGGTTGAATAATGAAAATGTAACTAAACTTTAACCATGGAAAAAATAAAATTTGCGGTTATTGGCTGTGGCCACATTGGCAAGCGTCACGCAGAGATGATAAGAAGGAACGAGGAGGCGGAGTTGGTTGCTCTTTGCGATGTTAGGCCCATTGAAGAAATTGGGGTAGCAGAGTTTGATGTGCCGTATTACCATAGTGCTGCTGATTTGTTGAATCGAGAAAAAGAGATTGATGTGATTAACGTATGTACGCCTAACGGCTTGCATGCAGACCAATCTTTAGATGCCTTGAAGGCAGGAAGTCATATTGTTGTGGAAAAACCGCTTGGGTTAACTAAGGCCAAGTGTGAAGAAATTATTTACACGGCATTGCATCACCACAGATACGTCTTTTGTGTAATGCAAAACAGATATTCGCCGCCGTCTGAGTGGCTGAAGTCTATGATTGACGAAAAGAGATTGGGCGAAATCCACATGGTTCAGGTTAATTGTTACTGGAATCGAGATCACCGCTATTACAAAAAAGGCGGGTGGAAAGGAACTGCCGATTTAGATGGTGGAACTCTCTTTACCCAGTTTTCGCATTTTGTAGATATCATGTATTGGTTGTTCGGAGATATTCAAGGAATTCAAGGACGATTTAACGATTTTACTCACGCTGATAGCACGGATTTTGAAGATTCAGGATTAGTGAATTTTGAATTTGTTAACGGTGGGGTTGGTTGTATAAATTATTCTACTTCAGTTTGGAATACTAATCTTGAGAGTAGTCTCACGGTTATTGGCAGTAAAGGAAGTATCAAAGTTGGCGGTCAGTACATGAACGAAGTTGAGTATTGTAATGTAGAAGATTATGAAATGCCAGAACTTCGTCCATCTAATCCTGCAAATGATTACGGGCATTACAAAGGTTCTGCAGCTAACCATCATCATATTATTGAAAATGTAGTTGATACATTGAAGGGAAGGACCCAAGCGACAACCAATGCATTGGAAGGATTAAAGGTTGTTGACATAATTGAAAGAATCTACCAAGTAAGAGATAACAACGGATATTAACATGAATAATATGTATAACAAACTGGTCAATAAAGAAGCAACACTTGCTGTTATTGGCTTGGGGTACGTTGGATTACCCATCGCCTTGGAATTTGCAAAGAAAATAAAAGTAGTCGGTTTCGATATCAATCAGTCTCGAGTTGACATGATGCGAAATAACATTGATCCGAGTGATGAATTGGCTCCAGAGGAGTTCGAAGGATGTGATATCAAATTCACTGCGAATCTTGAAGATTTAAGGGACGTTTCGTTCTACATCATAGCTGTGCCTACTCCAATTAACGAAATGAACTTGCCAGATTTATCGCCTTTGGTTGGAGCTTCTACAACAGTAGGAAAAGTGTTGTCCAAAGGAAATTATGTGGTATATGAATCAACCGTTTATCCAGGTTGTACAGAGGAAGATTGTATTCCGGTATTGGAAGAGGTATCCGGATTGAAATGGAAGGAAGATTTCATGGTAGGCTATTCCCCGGAGCGTATAAATCCGGGTGACAAGGTACATACTTTGTCAAGTATTGTAAAGGTGTCATCAGGTTGCTGCCCAACGTCGGCAGAGGAAATTGCCAAAACATATGAGTTAGTTGTTGAGGCTGGTGTGCACCGGGCTTCTTCTATAAAAGTTGCCGAGGCTTCTAAGATTATTGAAAATACACAGCGCGATGTAAATATTGCCTTAATTAATGAACTTTCAATTATCTTTAACCGCTTGGATATTAACACTTACGATGTGCTAGAGGCGGCAGGAACGAAATGGAATTTTATGCGGTTTTTCCCAGGATTAGTGGGAGGGCATTGCATAGGTGTAGATCCTTACTATCTGACGCACAAGGCTAAACAAGCAGGGTACCATGCCAAGGTGATCAATTCAGGGCGGTATGTGAATGATTCAATGGGCTTTTATGTGGGAAAGCAAACAGTAAAAAAGATTCTTTCACACGGAACGAATATCATGGATGCGCGAGTGCTGGTAATGGGATCTACGTTCAAGGAAGACGTTAGTGATATTCGAAATTCAAAAGTGGTTGACGTTATCCGGGAATTACAATCGTTTTCTTGCAAGGTTGAAGTAGTAGATCCTCATGCTGATCCGGCAGAGGTTATGGATCATTACGGATATGAGCTTGCTGAGAAACCTACAGGAGAATACGATGCAGTTATCGTTGCCGTAAACCACAAAGAGTATGTGGATATGGCAGAAGATGACTTCAGAAAGTATTTCGGAAAGAAAGAGGGTGTGTTGGTGGACATAAAAGGGATTTACAGAGGGAAAATTAAGAACCTCGATTATTGGAGTTTATAAAGGAAAATTATGAGTAAAATACTGATCACTGGTGGAGCTGGCTTTATAGGAAGTCATGTTGTACGTCTGTTCGTGAATAAGTATCCCCATTACGAAATATATAATCTTGACAAGTTGACCTATGCCGGAAACTTGGAGAATTTGAAGGACATTGAAGCTAGCGAGAATTACAATTTTATAAAGGGTGATATTGTTGATCAGGATTTTGTTCAAGAACTTTTTCAAGCGCACAAGTTTGATTCTGTAATTCATCTGGCAGCTGAATCTCATGTGGATAGATCTATTTCCAATCCGACGGAATTCATATTTGCCAATATTGTGGGTACTGTGAATTTGTTGAACGTTGCGAAGTCTATTTGGGATGAGGATGGAAACAATATTTTTTATCACGTCTCAACGGACGAGGTGTATGGATCTTTGGGTAACGAAGGGCTATTTGAAGAAACAACCCCTTATGATCCAAGGAGCCCGTATTCTGCGTCTAAGGCAAGTTCAGATCACTTAGCAAGGGCTTACTGGCACACGTTCAATGTCCCTATCAAGATTTCCAATTGTTCTAATAATTATGGATCCCATCAATTTCCGGAGAAACTGATTCCGTTGATGATAAATAACATTCAGCATAACAAGTCGCTACCTGTTTATGGAGCTGGTGAGAATGTTCGGGATTGGCTTTGGGTGGTTGACCATGCTAGGGCTATTGATGTGGTGTTTCACAATGGTAAGATTGGAGAAACGTACAATATTGGAGGACACAATGAATGGAAGAATTTGGATTTAATCCATTTGTTGTGTGACATCATGGATGAAAAATTGGCACGTGAAGAAGGAACTTCTAGAGAGCTGATAACTTTTGTGAAGGACCGTGCCGGGCATGATATGCGCTATGCAATAGATTCGTCTAAAATTGAAAAGGAATTGGGATGGATCCCTTCAATTACCTTTGAGCAAGGTTTGGAACAAACCGTGGATTGGTATTTAGAAAATAAGGAATGGTTGGATCGAGTTACTTCTGGAGCCTATCAGGAGTATTATTCTGCACAATACCAGTAGAATCGTAGATGGGTCTTTTGGCTAAAATCTTTAAGAAGTCTGGTCCGGTAGTTCTCGATAAATGTGACTTGTCGGTTCTCGGCACCGATGTTCATTCACACTTAATTCCGGGAATAGACGATGGTGTGAAAACGCTTCAGGAGTCTATTGAGGTAATTAAAGCGTTTGCAAATCGTGGTTACAAAAAACTGGTTACCACTCCGCATATCATGAGTGACTTTTACCGAAATACACCTGAGATAATCTTAGGGGGACTGGAACAAGTTCGAAAGGAAATAAAAGCACAGGGCATTCCTATTGAATTGGATGCTGCGGCAGAATACAATATTGACCATGAATTCGAAGCTAAAATAGATGCTGGAAAGCTGTTGACCTTTGGGGGTAACTATATTTTGGTAGAAATGCCATTTATGCAAGAACCACCAAATTTGGCGGTGTGCATTTTTAAGCTGATGACTGCTGGTTTAAAGCCTGTTTTGGCTCATGTTGAACGTTATACTTTTTGGCACAACGATTATCAAAAAATAATTGAACAAAAGGATAAAGGAGTTCTTTTGCAGTTGAACATAAATTCCCTAACCGGTGCTTATGGTCCTGGGGTGTCTAAAATGGCCAAACGATTGATTGAAGACGATTTAATCGACTTAGTTGGGTCTGACTGTCATAAGATTGAGCATATGCATTTTATCGATCAAGCTAGGACTACGCCGCAATTGCACAATCTGATAGAGAAAAAGGACTTGCTAAACAAAATGTTGTAGGTTTTGAAGCAACTTCTCAAGGAAATTAAAGCTTGCACAATTTGTAAAGATGTCTTAGGCCATGGTCCAAATCCAGTGCTGGCAGCCACATCGAAAAGTAAAATAGCGATCATTGGCCAGGCCCCTGGAAGGGTGGTTCATCAAAGCGGGGTGCCATGGGATGATAAAAGTGGACAACGGCTGCGCGAATGGTTTGGGGTAACGGACTATCAGTTTTATAATCCCGAATTGTTCGCATTGATTCCTATGGGTTTTTGCTTTCCGGGTGCTGGCAAAAGTGGAGACCTTCCTCCTCGCAAAGAATGTGCTCCGCAGTGGCATGATCGACTTTTCAGTGAAATGAAAAATTTGAAGCTGAAGATCCTAATTGGAACCTATGCTCAATCCTATTATCTTGGTGACAAGGCTCAAAAAACTTTGACTAAGACGGTTCAAAATTTTCAAGATTATTGTCCCGATATAATTGTGTTGCCACATCCTTCACCTAGGAATAACATTTGGTTGAAAAAAAATTCCTGGTTCGAAATTGAGTTGCTGCCGATTTTAAAGAGAAGAATTAGCGAAATGATTAGTAGCTAGTCGCTCCTTACAAACTGTGTAGTGGTCTAGTTTGTTCGGACAGTTATTTTATAAAGTTAAGTTTATTAATGTTAAAAACGAGGGGGTCTGGGGGAGACTCATAACTTGTTTGATTTGTTAATAGTTTAAGCAGCAGTCTTGAACCACTCATTAGGCGTGTCATAGCCGAGCTCAGAATGTTCCCTTTTGTGATTGTAAAAGTTGATAAATTGTGTGCAAACTTGATTGGATTGCTTTGTTTTTAGACTTCGCAACAGGTATGGATATTTGTACTTCGTTGGGTCGCTTATTGT
>JAHDGY010000096.1 GCA_020631555.1 Flavobacteriales bacterium
TTTAAAAGCATGGAGAGGAATAGCGACTAGGTATGCAAAAAATACAACCTCTTTTTTGGCTGCTGTTCAAATAAGGTGTATCAGCATTTGGATAAATATCTTATAACGACACTACCTAGGTTATGAGTTAACATCTGGTTCCGATCGTTTCTACGAACCTTGAGGAAAGAGGTTTTAATCTTTTTCCCAACGATTATAATTGTTTAATTATATTTACTAAAATTTAAACAAAATGTCGGTTTATTCGATTAAAGATCTTGAGAACTTAAGTGGAGTCAAAGCTCATACTATTCGAATATGGGAACAACGCTACAATCTTCTAACTCCAAATCGCACCCAAACTAACATCAGGACATACGGCGATAAAGAACTACGTAAGTTATTAAACATCACTACTTTAATCTCTGGAGGATTAAAAATTTCAGCAATAGCAAAACTGAATGACGACGAGGTTAACGAACGTATAAGCGAATTGTTGGATAATGACAGTAATACAGATGTCCAAACATTAGCAATTATTAACAAATTAATTGAAGCAGGATTATCTTATAACGAAGCATTGTTTGAGAAAGTTTTTGCTAGTTCCCTGTTGCGATTCGACCTAAAAGGAACATATACAAATGTAATTTATCCAATGCTAATGAAAGTGGGACTTATGTGGAGTTCAGATGATTTAAATCCCGCCCAAGAGCATTTTATATCCAACTTAATTAGACAGAAGATTCTTGCTGCAACCGACGCTCTACCACCTGTTGACTCAGGAAAACAAACCTGGCTACTCTTTCTTCCAAATGATGAAGATCATGAAATTGGCTTACTACTCTCTGCATACTTAATTAAGCAAGCTGGCTACAAAGTGGTTTATCTCGGACAACGAGTACCATACGAAAATCTTCAAGCAGTTATTTCAGACATTGCGCCGGACTATCTACTTTATTTTCATGTGCTTCGTCGGCCAATTGCCGAAGCACAAACATTGATTAATCAATTATCGACAAATTACCCAACACTTCAAGTTTATCTATCCAGCCCTATCGATGTTGAACAGCAGTTAGAATTGCCAGTTAATTTCCAAGCAATCAATTCTGTTGAACATTTTTTAGAAAAGATTCAACAAAACTAAAATCATTTTGTTTAGATTTACAGGTATAATGTTAAACAAAATGTCATACGCAGTCATTGGTTCTGGATTCGCCGGACTAGCATCATCAATTGAACTTGCTAAAGAAGGTCACTCTGTTCATCTCATCGAAAAGAATAACCAACTTGGAGGAAGGGCCCGACAGTTTGAAGAAAATGGATTCAAGTTCGACATGGGACCAAGCTGGTATTGGATGCCTGGAGTTATAGAAAATTTCTTTCGGCGCTCGGGATTTACAACATCCGATTTTTTTGAACTCAAAAAGCTCAATCCAGCATTCCAAATTATATTCAACCACGACACTCCTTTGAAGGTCCCTAACAACTGGAATAATCTACTTAGTCTATTTGAAAGTATTGAAGTCGGTGCTGCCGATAAACTTCAACAATTCATGAAAGAGGCAGAATACAAGTATGATGTAGGTATCAACAAGTTAGTTTACCAACCAGGCCTTTCGATTACAGAACTGTTGAAACCAGAACTAATTAAAGGCATTTTCAAATTACAGGTATTTTCGAGCTTTAGTAGTCACGTCCGAAAATTCTTCAAAGACCCAAGACTGATTGCTTTAATGGAATTTCCCATTTTATTTCTAGGCGCAATGCCGAGCGAAACACCAGCATTGTATAGTCTCATGAATTATGCTGGTTTGAAGCTCGGTACTTATTACCCAATGGGTGGATTTACAAAAGTTATCGAAGGATTACACGAAGTTGCAAAAAGCTTCGGCGTAGAAATCCACACAAACTCAGCTGCCAGTGGGTTAAACATCGCGGCTCAAAAAATTGATCAGGTCAATTGCAATGGGAAGCCAATAAAGGTACAAGGCGTTATTGGTACAGCAGATTACCACCATATTGAACAAACCTTAATTCCCAAAAAGTTTCGCAACTACACGGAATCGTATTGGGACAAAAAAGTGATAGCTCCTTCGTCGCTGTTATTTTATTTGGGAGTTAACAAAAAGGTACCAAAGCTAGAGCATCATAGTTTGTTTTTTGATGAGGATTTCGATAAGCACGCTCACGAACTATACAAGGACAAACAATGGCCTTCAAAGCCTTTGTTTTATGTGTGCTGCCCTTCCAAAACCGATCCAAGCATAGCTCCTGAAGGGTGCGATAATCTATTCGTTTTAATGCCCTTAGCAGCAGGATTAGATGATTCTGAAGAAAAAAGATCCGAATATTTCCATACCTTAATGTCGCGGTTAGAAAAATTCACCGGCATGCCCATCCGAGATCACCTTTGCTACAAGAAAAGCTATTGTATTTCCGACTTTAAAGCAGACTATAACGCCTACAAAGGCAATGCATATGGACTGGCTAACACTCTTTTCCAAACCGCCAATCTAAAGCCGAAACTCAAAAGCAAAAAGATCAAAAATTTATTCTTCGCTGGGCAACTTACAGTTCCAGGTCCTGGAGTTCCTCCGTCCATTATCTCGGGGCAAGTTGCAGCTCAAGAATTAATGAAAACCTTAAATCACTAGAATTTATGAAAGTACTTTTCGATCGAGTCTCCCAAAAAACAAGCAAAGCTGTTACGCATGCGTACAGTACAAGTTTTTCGCTTGGCATCTCTTTTCTATCGCGAAAATTTCATGAGCCTATTTACGGAATTTATGGCTTTGTTCGATTGGCAGACGAAATCGTAGATAGTTTTCAGGGATACAACCAGCAATCATTAATGGAAGAACTGAGAGTCGAATTGCAACTTGCGTTGAGCCGAAAAATAAGTTTAAACCCTATTCTAAATAGTTTTCAAGATGTGGTCTGGAAATACGACATAGAATTTGAATTGATTGATACCTTTCTGAAAAGCATGGAGATGGATTTGTCATTGCAAGCATGCGATCGCAATTCGTACGATGATTATATTTTGGGATCAGCAGAAATGGTTGGATTAATGTGTTTGCGCGTGTTCACCGAAGGAGATAAGAATTTGTACAATGAACTAAAACCATATGCACAAAAACTTGGTTCAGCGTTTCAAAAAGTCAACTTCCTGAGAGACGTTCAAACCGATTATGTTGAACTGGGGCGAACCTATTTTCCTGAAGTTGATATGGAAAAGTTCAGTTTGGCGGACAAACAAAATATTGAAGCAGAAATCGCACAAGAATTCCAGGAAGCTTTAATCGGTATTCAAAAACTACCAATAAGTTCTCGGAAAGGAGTTTACCTAGCGTATTTTTACTACCTCAAATTGTTTCATAAAATTAAACAAGTACCGTCTGAAAGCGTGCTTCAGCAAAGAATTAGAATTCCAAATTGGCAAAAAATGGGACTAATGGTTCAGTCATTAGCCCGCCATCAACTAAATATTTTATGATTAAGTCGTTAGTTATACTTCTTTCTGTATTCGCAACAAACTTAGCAACGGTTGACCCATTAACCATCAACGAGATACGCGCGATATTTTACAAAGCAGCAGAGGATAATGATGTAGCAGACCAATTTTTCGAACAATTTGAAGTTTTAAACACAAGCAATAACGGAACTCTAATTGGCTACCACGGGATGGCTCATTTATTATTGGCCAAACATTCATGGAATCCGTATACAAAACTTGAGTATTTCTATTCCGGGAAAGATCTTCTAGAGAGATCAATTGTAGTAGACCCGCAAAATGTCGAACTGCGATTTTTGCGATTTTGTGTTCAACAAAACGCACCATTTTTCTTAGGATATGATGATAATCTGGAGGAAGACAAACAAAAAATAGTTTACGGTTGGCAAACAATAACTGATTTAGATTTGAAACGAAGAATTAGAAATTACATGCTGTCTGCAGATTGCTGTGATCAACAAGAGTTAGCAATGTTTAATTCCAAATAGCTACTTAACAATGAGGGTTCATACTTTATATCGCGAACAGCTGCTGAACATTTCTTTGGAGGAAGCTTGGTTCTTTTTCTCATCCCCTCATAACCTATCCAAAATCACACCTCCTGAAATGGGGTTTAAAATCCTTACGGAAGGACTTGAAGAAATTATATCGGATGGTATGATTATCGACTACGAAGTAAAACCTGCCCTAAACGTGGCAGTGAATTGGACAACAGAAATTTCTAATGTGTCGGCTCCGTATAAATTTACCGACATACAAATCAAAGGCCCATATCGTTTGTGGGAACACGAACACAGATTTGAACATACGTCAACAGGTGTCAAAATTATTGATCAAGTCCGTTACGCTCTTCCATTCGAAATTCTTGGCACCTTCCTGCACTTTATATTTGTGAAGCGTCGCCTTCGGTATATCTTTAGATATCGTGAAAATAAACTAAATGAACTTTTTAATTGATGACTGACTTCTGGATAAATACGGTTTGTTTTCTCTTAGCATTTTCAGGTATGGAAGGAGTGGCTTGGTTTACACATAAATATGTAATGCACGGCATGTTATGGAACTTACACCAGGATCACCACACCCCTAGCAAAGATCACGTGATGGAAAAAAACGACCTCTTCTTTTTGATCTTCTCCATACCAGGAATTATTGGCCTTGTCTTAGGATTGTGGACTAACTTTGGATTCTTGTTTTGGATTGGCTTGGGGATTACTATTTATGGACTAGCCTACTTCCTGGTTCACGACATATTCATTCATCAACGGATAAAATGGTTTAAGCGTACCAACAATCGGTACTTTAGAGCAATAAGAAAGGCCCATAAAGTACACCACAAGCACCGCAACAAACACAATGGTGAATGTTTTGGAATGTTATGGGTTCCGCTTAAATATTTCAAGGAAGCTTCGCGCACAAGATGACTCAGTATACTTACTTACTTGTGAACGCCGGAGCTTTATCCATTCCATTGTTATATTCATTTCATCCAAAACTGCGATTTGATAAGCATTGGAAAGCAATTGTGCTGGCAATGCTTATTACCGGAATTCCATTTATAATCTGGGATGTGTTGTTTGCCCAAATGCGTATCTGGGGATTTAACCCAGAATATACATCTGGACTGTATGTATATAATCTTCCAATCGAAGAAATATTGTTCTTCATTTGCATTCCGTATGCATGCGTATTTACGTGGCATTGTTTCCAAATTTTACTTACCAGATTCCCTTTTCGGAACGCTGAAAAATATATTGGCCCTAGCCTAATTGTAGGATTACTGATTGCAGCCCTATTTTATCATGATCGCGCTTATACCGCAACAACGTTTTTAGCACTTAGTATAACCCTCATTATTTTGCATTATTTACTTAAGGTAAAATGGATGCACAAATTTTACTTCACCTATTTAGTACTTCTTCTCCCGTTTACCGTTTTCAATGGAATTCTTACCGGTTTCGGACTAGAACAGCCCGTCGTCTGGTACGACGACTCAACGAATATGAACCTTAGAATTTTAACAATTCCTTTAGAAGATGTATTTTATGGAATGTTGTTAATCCTTATCAACATTAGTTTTTATGAATACATTAAACGGAAGCACACCAGCTAAAAAGCGTGTCCTTGTATTCCCATTCAACCTTTTATCTCATTATACGCGCACTATTGAATTGGTAAAACAGAATCCAAATTGGAATGCCACGTTTACCAGTAGCAATCGCTATAATCTGCTGGTAAAACTGTAGTGGTCTGTTTGTAACTCATTTATCAGCAACAATATAAATAATGAATAGAATGAAAAATCAACCAATAACAGAACTTAATCAACAATCTCAAACTACTTTATGTGCAAAGGTCTCAGGTTTATGAATGCCTATCGATTAGAATTTCCAGTTGGGAAAATGTGTAAAGGTCGCTTAACTAATTTGTCCTCTTTTTTGTAGGAAATCCAGTTTATGAATTAACGAATCAGGTTTACATACCCCTCGTAAATAAACTGCTCTCCATGCGCATCGTGAACCTTGATTTTGTACGGGTAGGTTCCGATCGGAGCCACTTGTCCATTGGACAATATTCCATTCCACCCTCGAGATACCTCCGAGGACTGATATATCAAATTACTTCCCCACCGATCAAAAATAAATATTTCAACATCGAACATATTGATCCCCTCAGCTCTAAATAAATCATTAACACCATCGTTATTAGGGGTAAATGAATTAGGAATATACACCCAAAATTCGGGCTTCACATTAATTTGCTTTACAATCGTGTTCACACAGCCAATTTCATTGGTCGCAATCAACTGAACCGAATGTACTCCACTGTCTAAAAATACAGTATTCGGATCTTCTTCAGTTGAGCTAAATCCATTATCAAAATCCCAATCATATGAAAAACCGTTCAAGGTTGTGTTTTCAAAGTAAATTGGAAAATTTGTAATAAGAGGATCGGTAAGAATCTCAAAACCTGCCTTTGGACTACTTACTTCCACCTCAACGGTGTCTAAAACAAAATAGGTTTGACAGCTGTCTGAAACAGTGACAATATACTCAGTGGTTTGCGATGGATTAACTTCAATTTGATGTCCTGTTTTACCTGTGTTCCAATCAAATAAAAATTGCCCAGCACCTCCTTGAGCATTTGCCCAAATTGAAATTGTATCGAAAGGACAAATTAGCGTGTCTCGCATAACCGTAGTTTGCAATGGGAAAATTTCGACCTGTACATTAACGCTATCCTTGGCCACCAAACCGCATATGTCAGTAGCAGAAACTGAAAACACTTTGCTATACATAGTTTGCGCCAAAATTGTTCTTGTTGTCTCACCCGAATTCCATTCATAATCGTATCCACCTGCTCCACCAGTAACTGTGGCTCTTAGTTTAACTGGGTTGTTGGGGCATCTAACTGAAGTATCAACACCAGCATCAACCACTAAAGGAGGATAATGCACCACCTTGACCTTGATGCTATCCCTTGCGACAAATTGACCACACTGATCAGAAACCTGAATATGATATACCGTGGTTTGAAGAGCGTCAACCGCAATTGTCTTGCTTGTTTCTCCAGTGCTCCATAAGTAATTATATTCAGGAATTCCACCGGTTACCATTGATCCGAGATGCACCTTTTTACCGCGGCAATGTTGTTCCTTTTCATCTTCTAATTCGACCTTAAGTTGATCAGATTCAACAATATTCAAAAAAATTGTATCTGTAGCATTTTGGTCGCAATAATCTTTGAAGTGAACAACAACACCAAGGTCTTCAACACCCTCCACAATATCGTCTGACTTTGTAGATAAATCAATTTTACTTTCGGATTGTCCGGCATTAAAAAGCAACTTATTCGGCGCATTATTGTAATCACTACCACGAACTGCCTTACCAATATATTCCACTGTGTATGTTTGATCTTTGTCTATAAGGTGATTTCGTCGAACAGTAATTTCAGCTCCAGAGCACCCTTCATACAATTGATTATGGCTATTGTAAATACCACTGTACTGAATTTCATCTTTAATGAACACCGCGGGTGGGCTTTTAAAACTTGCAGCCTCCAGAAAAACTCCTGAATCAACAATTTCATCTCCGATATCCGATATCGCAATTTTAATGTGGTACATTTTACCGCACTGAACATTTGATTCTGCCGTTAGCGGGGAAGTAAACCCGTCGTATTGAACTACCTTATTAGATGAAGCTTGCCATCCAGTGCTTCCGGTGCCATTAGAAATGAAATATTGTGCATTGGAATGAGCATTAACAGTATTAATGGACACGGGTGTAGTAGAACCTGGGATTTGCGCAATGTTCTTTGTTCCTTGAATTCCTGGTCCAGTAATAAAAAAACCAAATGCATCATTTACCGATTGACCCACATATTCAGGATATTCTTCAGAGCCGAAAACGTATCTAAAACTCACATGGTTACCATTAGGAATAAAGTCAAACTCAATAACCGCTGCATTGTGTGACTCATTTCCTCCAATTTGTGCCAACTGTCCATCTCCAGGCGTGCCATTATCGAAACCCGAACTGGCATAATTATTTGGCCCGAATGGGCCCTGTTGAACTGAAACTCCACCCAGATTTTCGAACTTACTGAGAACAGTTCCGGTAGTCATCAAGATCCCCGATTCCAAACCTATATTGCAATTTTTTCCAAGGAAATATCCAATAGCATAGGAAGAACCTGAATAAGTGATATTGAACACCTTAATCCCGTTTCCAAATAGTACGTCCCTAACTAAATCTTGTGGGGGTTTAGCTGTAGAAGTAACTAATTGGCAATTAGCTGAAATGTGGAATAATATGGCGACGCAAGACAAGGCAAGCGGGTAAAAACTAACTCTCAAAATGTGAATGATTTAAAAACCGCAACCTATGAACAAGAAGTATTACGCTTCACGGTCCAAAAGGTTTTTCTTATAAACTGTTATTCAATACTTTTGGGTGAATTTTGCATTTATAATGACAACGTCATTGAGTTAATCGACAAATCCATTGAGTGAATATACGTAACCCATAATTTGTTAGTTAAACATTAAACCAAAACCATTCATTAGTAAAAACCGACTGATTATCAACAAAGAAATGTTATGTTATCTGCAAGTATTCTGGATTGAGAATCATTTGGATGGACTTCCTACAAAAAAGTGGACAAATTAGTTAAGCGACATTTTTGATATTATTTAGATTATTGAATTCGCAAATAGTTAGCTTTCCCAAAGCGGAATGTCTTCGCTGTCGATTGTACCATGTTTCAATCCATTGAAATATTCCAATCTCGGTTTGTTGTTTAGTTTGAATGTGTTGTCTATAAACATGCTCTACTTTTAGAGTTTTGAAGAAACTTTCGGCCACTGCGTTATCCCAACAATTTCCTTTTCTACTCATACTTCTAATCACTAACTTTTTAGTACGAATTGCCCGGATTCCATTGTTTTTCATTAATCTGCTACTCTAGCATGTGACACCTTAAACCATTTAATATTGAGCTCTTTGGTTATTCTAGGGCTGCCATAACTTGCCTTGCTTTTTTGATGAATCCGGAGGATTTCGAATAATAGTATCCGATTTTCACTA
>JAHDGY010000097.1 GCA_020631555.1 Flavobacteriales bacterium
CAAGAATTGATCCAGCATCAGCTGCCTAAAATCCATTTCTTTTAGCTTATCTAACCTTCATATAGAGCAAGCACTATTTGGTTGTCTACGGCCGGATAAATGCCTTTAAAGTACCCTTTGTTCATCTCTGGGTAGTCAAGCTCATAATTCCGCATAACGTCCCTTACGTTGCCTAAATACTTCTTAGTGGTAGAGTTCAACAATCCAGCACCGCCGTAATCTTTGCTTGTCAATAAATACCCTTTAAAGTCGTTAAATGTGTTTCGGGATAGCTGGTCTAAAGTCAGCTTCCGGTCCGAATACCTTTCGAATGCTTTAACATGGTCTTTAGCCGAAGCGTAGTTTCGTGAAGTTCCCAAACTCATTTCTCCGTCCCTACCTCCTTCGTCAATGTAACGCTGAATTAAATCTGTAATTCCAATGTCGGTTTGTGGTTCTTCTGGCTCCACTTTAGGTTGACGAACGATATTTTCTAATGAAGCATTTTGATCCAGTACGGTGTTAAATGACTCCAACATTTGAGCGATGGATGGGTAGGTGCTAAATCCGTAATTGTCCACAACCGTTAGTCGTTTTCTAGCTTCAAAAAGTCGATCCTTTAACAACCCTAATTGACGATTCACTTGATAGCTCCCCGGAGCTTCATCGACCAACCACTTTTCGCGCTTCGTTTCTTTGTCAATTGTGGGCTTCCACTGCTCCGGATCTACCTTCAATTTTAAGCTTCGAAAGAAGTAGGTTTTGTCTCCATCGGCCAACTTATCGTAGTACTTTACCTGAACTGTTTTGCGTTCTGATTTGTCTCTTCGGATTAAATAAAAATTCACTGTTGCCATATCAAACGGAGATAGAATTAGACAACAATTTTTGACTTCGAAGAACGAGGTCAATGTCTTCCTGAATGTACTTGTGGTTCTTTAGAAGGATGTCGGGAGCGTCATCGATCAGAAAGTTCGATATTCGTTCCTGCAAGCGTACAAAGTGAGCCCCGCAATTTTATTGCAGGGCTTTTTCGTGAATATACCTTCTGGTTTTTTCTGCCGAAAAATATGACCAACTTGACACAATAATCGGTTAAAACGCTTTTTTATAGATCAACTAATATATTTACAGCCCGTATATTATCTGCCTTTGAACTATAAAAAACGTATACAAACCATTTGTATAGCTGCTATAGGTTTGGCGTGCATACAGACCACAGCACAGGATGTCAATATTCCTGACACCAGTTTCAAAAAAAAGTTAATAGCGATTGATGGGCTTGACGCCAATGCTGACCAAGAAATTCAGAAGAGTGAAGCAATGCCGCTCAAGAAGATTGAAGTTAAATGAGATACAACCGTCAGATCATTAGAAGGTATAGAGGAGTTTGAAAATTTGGAATACCTTGGAGATAAAGAGTGCACGTCTTAATGCCCTGGACGTTTCAAAAAACATCATACTAACGTATTTAGAATGTAATTTCAGTAAACTACAAAATATTGATATTTCAGGAAATGCAAGTCTTGACACCCTGGGTCTGGGTTTCAACAAACTGTCAAATTTGAATACTGCCTAGCTGCTGCTGGATGGAATTTGAAGAAAATGATGATAAAACTCAAAAACGACACCCGTGTTTGGGTATTAATTGGCTTCAAAACCAAAATTGACCCAAGAATCTTACAACACCTCCAAAATCTATTTGTTCCTCTATTAGGTTAAATAAGGGTCTAAAGCTAGTTTTTAAGGAGTGACTATTTAGGTGTCTACGCAAGTGTTGGTGACGCTCTAGAGTGCGTTCAAATAAATGAAACACAGGACACAACCGAGCTCCATAAATGGTGGGATCTTGCGGAGCATACCAAAGTTATTCTAGATTGTTTTGCCATAACTGATCTTGAAGACTATACTGAAATTTCAGTTCATCTGAAGCCATTTCATTCGGAAGTCACAATATCTGGAACAGGAATCGAAAGAATTGAGTTATTTGCACCTACAGGTCAAATTATCAAATCTATAGCGGCTCCTCAAAGCACTTTAAACCTTACAGAATTTCCATCTGGAACATACATTCTTCAAGTAACGCAAAAAGGGATTATCACTAATAAGAGAGTGGTAAAACTATAGTCCGACAACATTTAAAATTAAGAAAGGCGGCTAGTATTTTACTAGCTCCTTTTCAATATCCAATCATTGATATACTACCTCATTGTGTGGTAAACGTTCTGAACATCCTCATCTTCTTCCAGTTTTTCTAGCAACTTGTCAACTTCTGCCTCGTGTTCTTCGTTTAAACTGGTAGTATCTTTTGGAATTCGTTCGAACCCCGACTCTATGATCTCTATCCCCTGATCTTCCAAATCCTTTTGAATGGATCCAAAACTGGAAAACTCCCCGTAGATCATTATACTGTCTTCCTCAGCAAATACCTCTTCCGCACCTGCATCAATTAAAGTAAACTCCAACTCCTCAACATCTAATTCGCCCTTAGCGATCTTGAAATGGCACTGACGATCAAACATAAATTCAACTGATCCTGAGGTACCCAAATTTCCTCCATTTTTGGAAAAGTAACTCCTAACATTTGCGACTGTTCTATTGTTATTATCCGTTGCAGTTTCTACAAAAATCGCAATACCATACGGCCCATACCCTTCAAAATTGACTTCCTTATAATCAGACGTATCTTTATCAGAAGCCTTCTTTATGGCACGTTCAACAATGTCCTTAGGCATATTCACCGCCTTAGCATTTTGCATTACAGCCCTAAGCTTAGAATTAGCCTCTGGATCTGCGCTTCCTCCCTCACGAATAGAGATAACGATATCCTTTCCTATACGACTGAACACTTTGGCCATTTTGGCCCATCGTTTCATTTTGCGCTCTTTTCTAAATTCAAATGCTCTTCCCATAATATACTTACTCAAGTAGCAGATAAATATACACCAGATTTTTTTTAATTATAATCACGCTAAGGCCAATAAACAATTGAAAATTGACATTTGAATTTTGAAAAACTCGATCAGCATTTCAGCAACAAAAAATGGAGTTACCAATACAGTAACCCCAAATTTGATTTGTACATATAGGTAGCTTGCAGCCGCTGCCGCAAAAGTTTTAGTAAACATTTAATTTGAGCCTTTTCATTCCCCCTTTTCTACCAAGATCTGGTGGACAAATCATCACAGTTGTAATCATCTGTAACTTGAAATTCATCAAATGGCACCCTGTTTTCCAATGGTTCGCATAGATCGTCCTCGATAACTATTAGAGCCCGCATTATTGCTGCCCTCTCCAAGGCTGTTAAGTTTGCATCTGTAATTGCCTGAAGCAATTGTTGTTTACTCTCTTTATTCATGATTTTGTACTTAACTTGGTGCAGACAGTAGGCAAAACTTTCTAGATTCTTCGTTACTATCAATCAACCTAGAAAGAGAAAGAAATTGCTGTGTTTAAAATTCGAATTCGTCTATGTGCGATTCATCCCCGTCATCGTAAAGATCTATCACGCTTCTATAAGTTGTAGGCTCTGGATCCATTGAACCATCATGGAATACATCCATAAGATTCATCATCGATGTCTGCTCTTCTGCAGACATCTTGGATTGTCCCAACATTTGCGTTAGTCGTTGTTTATCTCGTGAATTCATTTTCAGGGCTGTTTCGTGTTATTCAAACCGAACAATCTTTTCATTCGATCTATCTCCTTAACGGTCAAACCCTAGTGTTTGGTTGTGTGCGTCATCCCAAATGACACATTTGATTTTCTAACGTTGCATATTGCAGCCCACCGCGCCAACTCCAGCGAGTATTAATTTACTTCAACTCCCCAAGACGTAATAATTTGATGATCCCCTTTTGGTCTAGTTGAATACCTTAATCGATAAGTTAAGCCATCTTTAGTTGTCAATAAGCGATTGACATCATATCCAGAAGAATTGTTCAACGTTTCATTTTGTACATGAAAGTCCTGAGGAGGGTGTTTACGGAAAAAATACCTGATTTTCTCCACTGCGTTAGAACTCGACAATTCCTCTTCATCTCCTTGCAAGGTTTTGGTTGATACGTAAACATCTAAAAAGTTCCTTAACTCAACCACAACTCCATTTTTGATATAGTGATTCAATTCACTTGTTTTAAGTTGAGAAAAGGAATGAACAGTGATAAGAAGAAAAGACAAACAGCAGTATATTTTCATGGGAGTGATTATTTGGATGATATTTAAGCTGAAAACAAAAGTTTTCAGAGTAGTTCCACAGTGGTTATTTGTATTTATCAGACTTAAACATTTCGTTAAGTTGCCTAAAATCTATCTCATTCCCAACATTTTTTACATGATCAACAACCGCCATTGCTTTTCTACATCTAATTTCCTTTGACTTCGGCTTACCTACCAGATAAAGCAAAGACCTTTGTTTACCTGGCGTTAAATCATGGAATTTGCGCCACGCCATATCATCATGCTTCAACAGTTCGAGCATTTCATCAGGCATTTCAAGTCCATATTTGCTATCATCCTTCTTCAATTCGAGATCTACCAAATCACCTTCTTCCAACCCAAGCTTTTTCTTACGCTGTTTGTTCAACGATATCAAGCGACCTCCAGAACCGTCCGGCAAGAGACCACATTGAAAGGTCTCTATTCCATTGACTGTACAAACCACCCTTTTCACTTCTAACAATTGATCGCAGATGTCCTTCGGAACATCGATGTGAAAAGCTCTAATTTTAGATTTACTGTTGACCAAAACAGCAGAAAACTTGTGTAGCATAAATGAAATCGATTTCCGTATTCTATCAGCACAAGATACTCAATTCAGCAACCCTAGACACAAAATCACAGCCCCCAAAACCAACCACACTAACACATTTAATTACTGTTAGTTACACCAATTTAACTCCGTAGTTTTTCAAAAACGTAATTTTTCGAGTGGACAACAAAACCTGTAAGAGTTTTATCATTAATCGAGAATAAAAACAAATTCAACGTACAAAAAAACTCTTCAATCGACAGCATCACACCGTTTAAAGCCTGAAAACTGGAAGATTTGATCGTGCTATTTTGAAAAATAACACATTATAAATGTGTCTGATTACAAAAAGAGTCAACCACCTTCTAAACCCCGGGAAAAGTCACCCAAAATTTGCATCACAAAATAATTAACGGTGCCACGAGCACTTTTTATTAACGACATCTATTTAAAAATGAAAAAGAGAAGTATTATTCTAAGTCAACTCGCAATCGCGGGTTCTTTATCCACAATGGCCCAGCAGGACATAGTACATGTTCCTAACATTCACTTTAGAGCTACTGTATTGACCGTTGCAGATAAAAACATGAACGGTAAAATTCAGGTTTCGGAAGTAAAATCTTTGAAAAATCTAACTGTATTCGCGTTCGATTCTGAAGGGAATAAAGACAAGGCTTATCAAGCAAATATTTTATGACGAGACCATCTAACGCCCAATTCTGAAACTACGTCGTAAGTTTCACAAACGTCTCTTGATTGAACAAGTTTGTCTGGATCACATTGTCCCTTTTCATAGATTCTGAAGTTTTGGAATAGAGAATAAGAACCGTATCCTTGAGCTTCAAATCCGATAAACTTTTTGAACCCTTTCAAACCAAACTTTGGAGGCCTCAATCTGTACTTCTTCCACTCGCCAAGTTTTTTGTATCTGTTTTTAGACACGCTTTCTCCGGCCAATTGCATTTTTTTTCTGGATTCACCGCCGAAATGAACTCCATGATAATCTGAACGGTTGGTTGTTCTGAATTCAAATTCTAACTTGGTGTCTTCTGTAATAGTATAGTTCAAGTTGGCAGTAACAACTGCTTTCTGAACTTGAATTACTTCACCGTTTGGCGCACTATTGTATCTGACGTCATCAATATCGGCATCAGCAGCTAATCTAAAGATGTGCGTGCCAACTCCAAGGTCTTTGTTTACGTGCAAATAGTCGCAGCCATAGTCTAGGCTTTGCGCGGTTGCCAGGTTAGTTGTTGCGCTTGCAAACACTGTCATGAGCGATAGCGCAAGGGATTAGTACTTTTTGTCAACTGTTAGACTTTCAAATTTTCGAGAATGAGCATAAAGGAGTATTTGTAAATATAACGTAGCCTTAATTAACTTAATCGTAGAAGACGTTCGTCAATCAGTTTTTACCATTGTTTTGACGTGTAGTCGATTACCTAATTCGAACTGAATGTAGTAAATGCCAGCGAGCCATTTTGAGATGTCGATCTGATTACTGGAATGCACATCTTCCAATGTTTTGACCATTTGACCGGTACAATTTCTAATTATAATGGATCGAGGTATTTCAGAGTTCAGAAAGCGTAATGTAAAGCTGTTCGTAGCCGGATTTGGAAATGTAGTGCAAACTTCGTCAGTGTCCGTTTCCGAAACGGTTGTTGTCAGGAAATTATCGTAGTTTCCAATAAATGCCCCTCGGCCGTATGTCGCTATGGCAATAGTGTGGTCAGATAAACGAACTCGAATGTCTGAAACAATTGCATTACCAATTAGATCATACGCTTCTCTTTTCCATTCCGTATTGGCGGCGTTTAACTGATGGGTAATAAACAACCCTCGCTGCGTGCCAACTAAATACCAGGTCATATTTGCCGTAGGAATAATTGCGGCTGTATTTGCCGAATGACTGCCTTCAAATCCGGGCTGTTCCAGATTTCCATCCACCAGAGTAAATGTGCTTCCGCCGTTATTAGAATAGAATAGGCTTGGAATATTGTAGTTTTCCATAACCACCAAAATTTCGTCGCTGTTTATCGGATTCAAAGCAATATCTATTATCTGCCCACCTTCTGGGAAAATGGTCGCATCTAATTTTATTGCTGTACTTAAATTCGATTGTGATGCTTGGTTCAATTTGAAAATGGCTGGCTTTTTTGTGTAAGAAGCATATTTCGCGCTGACCGAAAAGTACAATTGATCCGAATTGTTTTTGCTGAATTCTAGCGCTGTAAAAGTATAATTAGAGCCCATTTCTAGGTCAGAAACGCTCATAGAAGTCCACTTCTGTTTGATATCCTCTGTCGTCATTCCGGCAAATGACAAAGCCTGTGTTGTCCGGAATAATTCATCCAAACCAAAGGATGCAAATACTGTGTTCTCATTTTGAGGATCAAAAGTTAAATAGGAATCTGCCATGGTTCTTACATAGGCTCCGGCAATGATTCCAGAACTATTGGAAAAGGTGTAATAGTCTGTGCCACTAATTTTGTCATTGGTAAAATAACAAGGAGAAGAACCGCCAAAACCGGTTAATAACAAATAGCCATTCGCCCAAATAGAGTTAATTCCATCTCCACCGCACACTAAATTTTTCTCCACCTTAACCGTCTGTTTAGAAGACGCATTAAATTCTAGCAGCATATTCCCGTTATCTTGTGAATTAACCACCACGCGATTGTCACCATTTTTAGGACTGATTGCTAGGTTGTAATACTGGCCAATATTTAATCCATTGTTTTTAGCAACCCAGCTTTGGTTACCATTTGGTTCGCTACAATTTTCCACCATGTACACACCACCATCGGTGCCTACGTACAACTTGTTCGGATTATTTGGATCAAAAGCCGCGACATGAATGTCATTGTGGGTTCCAACTTTATTGATTTGGTACTTGGTGGTTTTTATATCTGCAATATTGCCCATAGATGGACCGGCACTTGCAAATCCATCGAATGATCTCTGCGGGCCACCAGAAGCTCCGCCAATCATTATGAAATTTTCGTCATCTGGTTTAACGTCAAGCATCATGCAGTAGGAGTCTTGTGGGGCTGGTATAAAATAGTTCTTTCCTTGGTACACCACTTTTGGCAGGTTCTGGCTTCGATCTACCACTTCATTGTTTTGCAAATTGAATTTATAAAACCCAATCCCATTGTTTTCGTTATAAGCATCAACTCCCATTTCTAGCCATCCGTAGACCACATTTGGGTTAGATTCGGAAAAAGCCAAAGTGGCTCGATGCATGTCTCTAAAGTACTTTTTCTTAATCGAGTTGGGAGTCAAGTTGGTCCAGCTTAATCCGTCGTCATTCGAATAAAAGAAGCCAGCGCCGTTATCTAAATTTCCACTTACAAAGGCGAACAGTTTTCCGTGCTTGTTTACTCTGATGTCGGCGTGAACAAAGTCCTCGTTGTATCGGTCCAAATCTAATTTGTTAGAGCTGGTCTTGCCTAAGCATTTTGTGAATGTTTTTCCTTGATCTACCGATCGCGCAATTCCATTTCCATTAGATGCTACGAATATTGTTCCCGTAGTTGGACTTATCGCAAGTCTGGACGTTAAATAAAGGTAGTTCTCGTCTTGAGGTGAGCCCACGTGGTTCCAATTTTCTCCCTTGTCTTCGGATTTGTAAAGTACTCCAGCGCCATGAATTGGTGTATAAGGTCCTCCTCCCTTATTGTTGATTTCGCCCGTACAGGCATACCAAATGTTTGTGTTGGCAGGGTCTTGTACAATGTCAGTAATGCTGTATTCAAAATCTGTCCGAAGCTTCAATTTCCAATTGTCCCCCTGATCAGTGGATTTCCATATACATCCAGAAACTCCGCCCGCCAGAAGTACATTGCTGTTGGATCGGTCTACGCAAAGTGCTCTGGTCCGCCCTCCTTTATCGTTAGCACCGATTTCATACCAGTCAATGAAATTTTTTTGATTGATCGGTATTGTTTCTCTTAGTTCAAGTAATTTTCTGGTCTTGCTAGGGTTGAAATATCGAGCATATGTTCTCTCGTTTGCGCCGTTGTTAGTCTGAAATAATAATTCTTTTGACCGTTGCTGGATTCCAAAAAATACGATCAGAAGTAGCAGTGTAGCAGTAAGTAAAATTTTCATAATAATATAATGAGACCTTTGAATAATTCAGATTGAGATTTTGAAAACTGTTTAGTGTGACTTTTTAACTGCTTTCTGGTTTCTTTTTCGAGAACTAGC
>JAHDGY010000014.1:0-17515 GCA_020631555.1 Flavobacteriales bacterium
CTCGAACCCAGGACCCTCTCCTTAAAAGGGAGATGCTCTACCAACTGAGCTACCGAATCTGATAAGCGGATGCAAATATATATTCATTTTGGTTTTTACCAAAGCCAAATCGCAAAAAAATTAAATTTTGTATTTCTTCTAATAACAAGCATTGACGCGGGTTTGGTATAATTTATTTTCATATTTTTTAGGCCAATTTGAACGAGGTATGAATATCATTTTAGTGGGCTTTATGGGTAGTGGAAAATCCACTGTAGCAGTAAGTTTGGCGGAAGTTTTAGGGTTCCAGTATATAGATGCTGATACGCTCATTTCGAAGATCAGCGGAATGGGAATTCCGCAGATATTTCAGATTTACGGCGAAAAATATTTTCGCCAACAAGAAAAAAAAATTATTTCTGATCTGTTGACGGAAACAGATCACTGCATTTTGTCGACAGGAGGAGGAATGCCTTGTTACAATAATTTGATAATACAATTGAATTCGTTTGGTGTAACTGTGTACTTGAAATGTTCAACGGACGTGTTGGTGCAAAGGTTGAAAAATGGTAGGGAGGACCGCCCACTTATTAAAGGATTAGATGATTCTGCTTTGCACCACTTTGTGTCGGAGAAGCTGGCCGAACGCAGCATATATTACGAGCAAGCTCAGTTTGTGGTTGATGCTGATAAAGAAGTACAAGAAATAATTCAGGAGATTGGTAACAGGCTAAACATTAATACTACTCTTTAATTTCCTGTTATCACAAACTCTGTTCTACGGTTAATGGCCCTATTTCTAGATGATGTATTGGGGATTTTAGGTTTAGTTTCTCCAAAACCCTTAGATTTTAATCTAGAAGCTTTAACTCCTTGTGAGGCGATGAATTCTTTTACAGATGCGGCTCTGCGTTCAGAAAGTTCCATGTTTTTATCCGGTTTACCCTGGTTATCTGTATGGCCATGAATTGCCACTTTCATCTCTTTATTAACTTTTAAGTACTCAACAAATCCGCTCAAAATTAATTTGGTTCTGCTTGTAAGCACATGAGATCCCGTTTCGAATAGAATGTCATTGATGCGATAAGGCTCTCCAATTTTTACATCACGGATTTGAATAGCGGTACCCTTAACTACAGGGGTTTTGTCTTCTTTCTCAATTAGTTTGGATTCAAATACTTTTCCTTCTTGTTTGATGGTCATGAGGACATCTTTATTGTCATCGTTCCCTAGATTGACAATGGCTGCGTAGTCCCCGTCTTCACCGATTTTCAAGTCCTGTTCATAAACCTCTCCAGATTCGAGCCGGAACTCTACTTTAGTCGGTTTAACAACTTTTTTTTCATCCTCGTTTTCCATGGTAACAAGTCCCTTAATTAATTTGACTTTGTCGGGTTGAGCTTGTTTATGCAATCTAAATGAGTAAATATCTTTACCTCCTGCGCCTCCTTTTCTCGATGATGTAATGTAGGCATATTGACCGTTTGTACTTACCACTAAGCCGTCTTCATCATTTGATGAATTAATTGGCTGACCAATATTTTTTGGTTTTTCCCATTGTCCGTTGTCTTTCATTCGAGAGTAGAAAATATCCAATTTACCCGCTCCAAGACGGTCAGTTGCGCAATCGGAAACGAAATAAAGAGTTTTAGAATCGGAGTGAAGGAAAGGGGAGCGATCTCTCCCAGGTGAATTAATTGGCGGGCCGAAGTTTTCTGCCGGACCCCAAGTGCCATCTTCTTGACGTTCTGAAAAATAGAGATCAGCCTTACCTGTTCCACCAGTTACCCCTGGTCTAGAAGAGGCAAAAACCAACATTTTACCGTCTGCAGAAATCGACGGTTGGGCTTCCCATGTGTCTTTACCATTAATATTTGGTCCGAGATCTTCTAGCTCCGACCACTGATAATGTTCTTCTCCTAAATCGTTAGTCACCTTTTTATAGCGGCTTAAGAATAGGTCGCAGTTGTAGTATCCTTTGTCTTGTTTGCATGCGCAAACATAAAGTTCCTTGTTGTCCAACGAAATTGTGACACCTCCATACTTTGCAAAATTTCCGTTGTTAAATGGTGGTTTCATTTTCATACCACCATCAAATGGACCTGAAAGTTGTCTCCGTCGACTTACTGTTAACTCCTCAATATTCACATATTTTAAATCCCCTTTTTCTTTTTTGTCGTAACTTCTTGAGTAAAAAAGTAGCTCGTTGTCTGCTGAAAGCATCGGTAAGTATTCGTCTTTCTTTGACGAAACATTCTTAACAAGCACAGGATCGAATGGTACAGAATTTTCCTGAAACTTGACAAAAAACTTAATGTCTGGTAACGTACTTTCTACAGATTGAATTTGCTCTCCATAATTTTTCGAAAGTTTTGATTCGTCATCCGCAGGGAAGTCAAGAAATTTCTGCAGGTACTTTAAAGCTCCTTTGTCATCCTCTTCTTGGTAGGCCATAACGCCTAAATTGTAGTACACGTCAGCATGGTATTCTGGACATATTTCTTCGACTAGTTTGAAATATTTTCGGGGAATGTCGAATGAAGATCCTTTTGATTTGGCGGTTCGATAACTGCTTTGAGCTAATTGCCAAGCGCAGTAGGCACATTCCTCATCTTGAGCTAATGCATCTTTTAGAAATTTGTACCGCTCTTTGGGACCGTATTTTTTCGAGTTCTTAGAGTTTTTAATCAGCTTGAGGACCTTTTTGCTTTCTGGTTTTGTACCGAATTTGCAAGGATCGTACTCGTCTTCATCTTGAGCATTAATGGTGACAACAGCGCCAACAGAAATCAGCAAAAAAGCGCACTTATACCAAATTTGTTTAGGAACTAAATTCATTAACACTTTCTGGTTTAATTTCCAATTCTTCCAATTCTTCCAATTCTGAAATGATTGTTGCCACCGCTGCGTCTCCAGTTACGTTTACCACAGTTCGGCACATATCTAATATTCTGTCTACTGGAAGAATTATGCCAACCCAAGCTGGATTTAAATTTACCGATTGTAGCACGATAATCAACATTACCAATCCAGCTCCCGGAACCGCAGCTGAGCCAATGGATGCCAGGGTTGCGGTGATCACAATAGTCAACTGTTGAACAATAGTTAAATCAATGCAGTGCATTTGCGCTAAAAACAAAACGGCTACAGCTTGATAAAGCGATGTTCCGTCCATATTTACAGTGGCACCAATTGGCAAGACGAAATTTGCCGTTTTCTTCGGTACGCCAAGGCGATCAGTAACACACTCCATCGTAACCGGTAGGGTAGCGGCGCTAGAACTTGTTGAAAATGCCAAAATTTGAGCAGGACTAATTCCTTTAAAGAAATTGATATAGGCTTTAATGGGTGAAACACCTAGTTTTTTACCCATTAATAGAATTAGAAGACCCGGGTAAATTACAAACACCATTACGCTTAGCCCCAGTACAACAACCAAGGCATATCCGCCCAAACCAACAAAAATATTGATCACTTCTTGTGGGTTGTTTCCGGCCAGTCTAGACATGATACCTGCAAGTAATGCAAAGACAAAAAATGGAGCTCCTCTCATGAGTACGTCAACCATTTTAATAAAAACCTCGTTAACCCCATCAACAAAGTTGATAACAGGTCCAGCTTTATCTCGTTGAATCATCAGTAGCACCACACCAAAAAACACAGCAAAAAAGATGACCTGAAGCATTGCAGGTTTTCCCTCGCCGTTACTAAATGCGTAAAACATATTGAATGGCACCATGTCTACCAGAAATTGAAGTGGACCATTATCCTTGGTTTTTTGAGCTGTTTCGTATTTCTTTTGGCTAACGTTAGAACCAACAGACTCTAGTTTAGCTTTGGCTTGCGCAACGTACTTGGAATAGGTGGGATCGGTTAGGAATCGTTTATCGTCTTGATATTCAGTGTCTGGATTGTCGTTCACCCATAATTCGTAAGATATTCTACTTGTTATTCGTCGTTCTTCCGATAACATGTTGCCAGGTTGAATCAAATTGGCAATAAATAGCCCAATAAAAATGGCAATTACGGTAGTGATAACATAGGTTAGAATTGTTTTACCACCCATTGAACCTAGTTTACTAGTGTCGGACAAGTCTGAAATTCCTTTTATTACCGAGAACAAAACTAGTGGTACTGCGATTAATTTCAGTAGGTTAATAAAGATTTTGCCAAAAGGATCTATCCAATCGATTGTAAATTTACTCCACCCGAGAGAACTCGATAAAAGCGCCCATAGAATACCTAAAGCTAGGCCAATCATTATTTGCCAATGAAGCGCAATTTTGGATGTTTTCATAGTTGTTTGTCCGTCAGTATATTGTAAGTTCTATTTCGGAGTAAAAAGTCTGCTAACGTAAGGGCGGTCATGGCTTCTACAATTGGTACTGCCCGTGGTAAAACGCATGGATCATGTCGTCCCTTTCCGGAAACAGTAACAGGACTGTGGGAATTATCGATGGAATCTTGGTCGCGCATAATAGTGGCGACAGGTTTGAACGCAACGTTAAAGTAAATATCTTCTCCGTTGCTTATTCCACCTTGAATTCCGCCGGAGTAATTAGTGGACGTTTTAACCTGGTTGTCGTCTATCGCAAATAAATCGTTGTGGTCTTTACCGGTCATTTTTGCACCTTCAAAGCCGGAGCCGTATTCAAAGCCTTTAACGGCATTAATTCCTAGCATTGCTTTGCCTAGTTCTGCGTGCAATTTGTCAAAGACTGGTTCGCCAAGTCCCGCAGGGGTGCCTTTGACGACGCATGTAATAACACCACCAATAGTGTTTCCTTGTTTACGAATAGAATCAATCTTTTCTATCATTTTTTTAGCCATGTCCTCATCAGGGCATCGCACTATATTGTCTTCAATTCTGCTTAGATCTAATTCCGAATAGGTTCTATTCAATTTTAGTTCCCCAACTTGATTAACATAAGCCTGAATAGACATATCAAACTGCGCTAAAAGTTGTTTTGCAATTGCTCCGCCCACAACTCGACAAGCAGTTTCTCGTGCAGAAGATCTTCCACCTCCTCGATAATCGCGGTGGCCATATTTTTGGTCGTAGGTGTAGTCTGCGTGAGAAGGTCGATACTGATCTTTTATGTGGTTGTAGTCTTTCGAACGCTGATTGTTATTGCGAATCACGAATCCGATTGGTGTGCCGGTGGTTTTGCCTTCAAAAATCCCAGACAAAATTTCAACCTGGTCTGCTTCTTTCCTTTGTGTTACAATTTTTGATTGTCCAGGTTTGCGTCGGTCCAATTCGTTCTGAATTTCTTGAATATCAAGTTTCAAGTTAGGCGGGCACCCATCAATAACTCCCCCTAATGCTATTCCATGAGATTCACCAAATGTGGTAAGCGTGAAAACTTTGCCAAACGTACTACTACCCATTGCCGGTAAAATTAAACATAAACTGTTATCGAAACAGGCAATGTTGGTTAGTTTTGCTTCGTATTTTTTTATAACGAGATGGCCAAAACAGCAATTTTACATGCAAAGCAAATAGTTCAGGTTGAACAATCCCCAGTACAACGTGTCTCGGGTTCTATGATGAATACACTTCCGTGCTTAGACAATGGTTTTGTGCTTATTGAAAAAGGTAAAATAATAGGAGTGGGCAGCATGGATGAGCTGCCTAATATTGATGGCTTCGAAACAATAGATGCTTCCGGATGCTTAGTTTTTCCGACCTGGTGCGACTCTCATACTCATTTAGTGTATGCTGGTAGTAGAGAAGGTGAATTTGTAGATAGGATTAATGGATTAACGTATGAAGAAATTGGTAAAAAGGGTGGAGGAATACTCAATTCTGCAAAACGACTCCAAAATGCTTCTGAAGATGAACTGTTTGAAAGTGCATTAGGAAGATTGTCTGATGTTGTTTCAACCGGTACAGGGGCGATTGAAATCAAAAGTGGATATGGATTGACGCTTGATGCTGAGCTTAAAATGTTACGTGTAGTAAAACGATTAAAAGAAGCCAGCGAAGTTGCGATTCGCGCAAATTTCCTTGGTGCACACGCGTTTCCGCAGAATTTCAAGGAGGATAGAGAAGGGTATATTCAGCTAATAATTGAGGAAATGATTCCTGCTATCAAAAGTGAAGGACTCGCTGATTTTATTGATGCATTTTGTGAATCGAATTATTTTTCTCCAGATGAAATGGACCGCATTTTGGATGCTGGTGTAGCTGCAGGTTTGGTTCCAAAGGTTCACGTTAATCAGTTTACATCGATCGGAGGAATTGAGGTAGCAATTAAGCATGGAGCGTTATCTGTAGATCATCTAGAGGTTATGCAAGATTCGGATATTAAAGCCCTTAAATCATCAACTACCATTCCTACTTTGTTGCCATCTTGTTCCTTTTTTCTCGGAATCCCTTATGGTCCTGCCAAGGAATTAATTTCAGAAGGCTTGCCAATTGCATTAGCAACTGATTTTAATCCGGGTTCAACGCCATCCGGTAACATGCCGTTCGTTTTGTCGTTGGCTTGTATCAAAATGAAGTTAACCCCAGAGCAGGCAATAAATGCTACAACTATTAATGGTGCTGCAGCAATGGGGTTACAGAACGAGGTTGGAAGTATAGCTACAGGTAAAAAAGCCAATTTGTTTATAACCAAACCAGTCCCTTCTTATGCTTACATTCCATATTCGTTTGGAAGCAGGCTTGTGGACAAAGTATGGCTAAATGGAATTCTTCAAGGTTAGAAATTATTGATCTAGCGAACTGAAGACCTTTTGAAGAATGTCAGTTACCCGAGCTGCCGGATCTTTTCTGATTTTTTTCTCTTCGTCTGCAACCATGATAAATAATCCATCAATCGCTTTTGAAGTTACATAATCGGACAAATCTGTATTTACTTTTTCATTTCCGGTTAGCAGAGTTGTGGCATTGTACGTAGAAGCCAAGGGTTCCCAGTATTTTGTTAAACTAACCGTTTCGATGGCATTTTGGGCTTTCGGTCTAAAGGCTTTTCTTAATTCTACTTCAGTACTTCTTCTTAAAAAATCAGTGGCCGCATTGTCTTGTCCCTTAAGGATTGTGAACCCGTCTTCAATGGACATATTTTTAATCGCATTGACAAAAATTGGAGTGGCTTCCTTGCAAGCTTCTTCTGCTGATCGATTTAGAGTTTGTTCAAACTTGTTTACTTGATTTTCCATTCCAAGTTTAATGGCATGTTGCTTAACTTTTTGCGCGTCTTCTGGAAAAGGTAATTTAATTCGTGCGTTCTTAAAGAATCCATTTTCAACCGAGGTGAGATTTACGGAGTTTTTAATTCCCACGGTTAGCGCTTCCTTTAATCCTGAAATTACGTCAGTATTTGTCAAAGCCGGGGTTGTGCTACCATCCGTTCCGCCGGTTAAAACTTCGGTGGCGATATCACCCGCAATGGATTGTAATTCAGAACAAGAATTAGTTATAATTGCAAAAGCAGTGATAGCAAATATTGTTTTTTTCATTGTGTTAGAAGCAAAATTTAAACTCTAAGATAGGATAAACTTTTATCTTGAATCCTTCTTCAAACTGTTAAATCTCTTTGATGTTTACCAGCGTTCAATTTTCTGATAGTAGGCGGAAAGTTGAGAATTTCAACGAGACTTGTTTGTAATAACTCAAGAAAGTCTGCCCATATTAAAGAGGACATGCATTCAAATGGATTACAACTTGTTTTAAAGTTCCTTGTTTGGAAAACAATTAAGCCCCAGGTTTTGCCTGATCCCGGAGCTTTTCAATTAAATGAATTAGGTCGTTTTTATTTAATCACTAACATGGTTTTCGTGCTGGAATAAACTCCAGACTTTAAAGTGTTGTAATACAGTCTATTGCCTAATTCTGACGTGTTCAGATCAAATTTATTGCGACCACGCTCAAATTGTTTGGCAGGAAATGATTTTACAGTTTGTCCTGTCAAATCGGTAATTATCAACACAACTTCGCTAGTTTCTTTAAGACGAAATTCAACCGAAGTGTTATCTGAGCAAGGGTTGGGGTAGTTTTGTTGAACCACTCTGAATATTGAGTTATTTTTGTCAAAAAAAATGGAGATTTTTCAAGTAATAATTAAAAGATTCTTCATCAATATCCTTGTCGTTTTCTTGTTCCATTTCGCCCAAAATTGGTCAGTAATAACCGTTAGTCCAACTTGAATAATTGTGCCGAGCCCAGCGGCATTTAACATAAGACATGTTGAAATCATCCTTAACATAGTTCGGGAAGGATTCTTTGTAGTGGAGCTTATCCAATACCACGGATGCTTCATGGGAGGTAAAACCTTAAATGACCCGCTAATTCAGCGATACAAATTAGCTGCCTAAATTGTTAACAAATCAGACGAGTTATAAGTATCCCTCAGCCCCCTCGTTTTTTTTTAAAATAAACTTAACTTTATAAAATAACTGTCCGAACAAACTAGACCACTACAGTTTTTTCCAATTAGGTCTTTTGCGATTGATACAACATCCTCGCTTTGATAGTATTCCAAAGATAACTTCAAACTAATTGTGCCATTTAAGTATTCCTTGGAAGTCTACAATTATTGATTCCTCCATGAGTTCTTGAACCAGATCTGCGGCTTCGGCTTTGCTCATTGTTGGAAAGTTAATGTCAAGTAATGTCTTCATACTCAAATCTTGTTGAGTTAGCTTTTGACGTATTATTTCAGTGTTATCTTGTTTAGATGTCTTTTTGTGATTTTTATTGACACAGTTATCGCATTTGTTGCATTTGTGATCCAATACTTCTCCAAAATACTTTGCGATCAATGCTGGTCGGCAAGTATCAGAGTTGATGAATTTGTGCATAAATCGTACTTGATTCAACGTGTTTGATTTTCTTTCTTGAAGCCATTTTTTGTTAATACCCAAATTTGCCGTATTCTCTCGAGTTTTTAGAAAAGTAATTTGGGGGTGTTGGTTTGCCTTTTGATATTCAATTACCTTCTGGTTGCTTAAATAGTCCAATGCTCTAACTACATCTGTTGTCGTGCAGTTGGCTCTTTTGGCAATGGCGTGTTCATGAATTTTGTTTGGTTTTTTTTGAAGATCCGAGTAAGAACGAAGCATCACTTGAATTACTCTGAAGAGTATTGATTTTTGGTTGTTTAAATACAGCTTCGGGGAATTAACAAATTGGACCTTTGATTGTTTTAATCCTCCTCTCGAGATGCTCCAAACACCATGTAATTCCAATATTCGCACGCATCTTAGGAAATAGGCTTCGCTCCAAGTGTTTTTAGCTAGAATTCCAGTAATGTTCAATGAAAATGTTGATTCCTTTTGATTTCCAGATGCAATTTGCAATTGGTTGCATACAGCTTTGTAAACTGATTTTAGATCGTCGTAAGAAGGATGGCTATTCTGACAATTAATCTTCGTCTGTTCCCAATCGGAGCGGTTGTATAATAAAGTGGCGATAGCAAGATTTCCATTGCGTCCAGCTCTGCCAGATTCTTGATAGTAGCTCTCCATGCTCATCGGAATGCCCCAATGCACGACTCTTTCAACATTAGGTTTGTCAATTCCCATTCCAAAAGCATTAGTGGCCACCATTATTTGGACTTTGTCTTGATGCCATGCATGGGCGTTTTTAGCTCGAGTTTTAGCGTCTAATCCGGCATGATACAAGGTTGATGAGTTTCCAGAATTGTTGATAAGTGAGTTAATTTTGGCAGTGTCCTTTCGATATTGCGTATACACAATAACCGGACCTCTTGTGGTCTTCAAGATTCTTAGCAATTCTTTGGATTTGTCTTTACAACTTTTAACCTGGTACTGGATGTTTGGGCGGTGGTGGGTGGCTTGAAACTTTGCAAAGTTCTGCAGGTTCAAACTTTGTATTACGTCAGAAAGAACTTGAATTGTGGCCGTGGCAGTTACTGCTATAATTGGTTTTCGTGGAATATGGTTGAAAATCTCTCCAATTTCCTTGTAAGCAGGACGAAAATCGTGTCCCCATAATGAAATGCAATGTGCTTCGTCAACTGCAAGAAAGCTAACGTCAATTTTTTTAATTCTAGTTTGAAATATCGGTGAACCAATTCTTTCTGGGGCTAAGTAGAGGATTTTGACATCTCCATAAATGCAGTTGTCCAAAATTCTGTCGATTTCATTTTCTGGAAGAGAGGAGTAGATTGCCGCTGCACGAATTCCAAGCCGATTCAGGTTATTAACTTGATCTTGCATTAAGGCAACTAACGGTGAAATCACGAGACATGTTCCATCCGAAACAACTGCGGGAAGTTGATAGCAAATAGATTTTCCACCTCCTGTGGGTAGCAGGGCTAAGGTGTCTTTACCGTCAAGAATGGATTTAATGATGTTTTCCTGATGCGGCCGAAAAGTAGCATGACCCCAGTATTTTCTTAAAGTCTCTGATAGCATCGATGGTAAATATAGTCATGAAGAGCGGTTAAAGGTTCACCATGTTCTACATGGCCACAAAAGATTCTTTTCATCCGCTAATTAAAGCTTTACTTTAATAATAAGTTGTTTGCAGGTTTGTTACGTATGTTGTATCGGTTTTCGAGTTTAAACGACTGGTTGTAACGTATGTTAAATTTCACTTTCCTTCGATGTGTTAACTAGGTGAGTATTTTAAAAAAAACATTATCTTAACATAGATTATACTACTTATTCCCTAGCTAACATTATGCAAGATTCTAGTATCCTTAATCTGTATTCCTCTCGTATCTGTTTTAAAATTATCAAGTCAGTTTGTTTACTTTTTTTACTATGCAGTGCTGGTATTAGCTCAAAGGCACAGGCATCGTCCAGAATTTTAATTTTGAAGGGGACTATGAAGTCCTCGGATATAGCAAATTTGGAAACGGCCCAATGTATTGCCGTGAACCATTGTGTTGACGGAATTGAAAAAAAGGATTTTGACGGAGGAACACCAGCTCAGATCAAAGGAAGGCATGTTTTTAATGTAAGTGTAGGTCCCGAAAAGGGAAAGGTTTTCGGTGGTAACGTAAGTTTTAATTACAGTTTGACCGTTGGTAATGGCCTAATTGATTATAAGTTTTATGATTTCCAGCACGAACAGAAAAATTCTGTGTTTTTGTCCGCAGGTCAGTTACTCAATAAATGGGATGATTCTGTAGAGTCATTTGATCAAAAGCAATATGGTCAAATGGTTAGGGACATAAAGTTGAGTGTGTTTTCTTACTTGCAAAAAATTCATATTAACTGTGTTAAGCCATATGAATAAGTCTTCTTGAAACATTTGACAAGTCAAGCATTGATTCGGCTCGGATGGCGTAATTCTTCAAGTCGCTATATAATTTCCTAACTTTAGCCCGTTAAATCCTTGGATTTGTTCAATTGAAAACCGAGCTAGCACTTTTGGTTGATTTACGGAATTTTAACGATATGAAGAATATAGGTCTATTAGTTGTTTGGGTTTTATTGTTGATTGGCGCTAATGCAGTTGCGCAATTTGAAGAGGGGACTTCAGAGGAATTGCAGGAAATGAAATTTCACGAACGCCTTAGTTATGGAGGAAACCTCGGATTAAATTTTGGGAACATCACCCTTATAAACGTAACACCATCAGTGGGTTATCGCTTTACTCCGAAGTTTACTTCAGGATTAACTGCAACATATCAATTTCTTAGAAACAATCTAATTGGTTTTCAAACTAGTATGTATGGTGGCGGACCATTTGCTCGCTATCGATTTTTTCGAGGCTGGTTTGCGCACGCACAATACGAAATACTGAATTTAGAGGCTCCGAAAAGTCAAATATCTAATGAGTGGGAGAGGACTAATGTACACATTCCACTAGTCGGATTAGGGGTAATGCAGCTGCTTGGTTCGGGTGTATACCTTCAAATACTGGCGTTGTATGACGTTAATGATGATTGGCGATCACCCTATGTTCCATTTATGGGACTGCCTATAATTGTTCGAGGAGGAATTTCCATTGGTTTGTAAAGTTTGCCTTATTGTTTCTCGGAACCTCCAGAATGAAAGCGTTTAACAGCCCTACTTTAGCAGAAATCATAACGATAGGGGATGAGTTGCTTATCGGACAAACGGTAGACACTAATTCTGCGTGGTTGGGCAACCAATTATTTGAAATTGGAGTTCAGGTAATCCAAATCACAAGTATTTCTGACGAACCAAAAAGTATTACCAAAGCTTTAGACCAAGCTCAGCGGAGAGCTGATTTGATTATTTTAACAGGCGGCTTGGGACCAACAAAAGATGACTTGACAAAAGATGTTTTGTGTGAGTATTTTGAATCTAACTTGGTCTGCGATGAAGAAGCGTTAAATAGGATAACTGACTACTTTAAAAGTTTAAACAAACCTATTTTAGAAGTTAACGAGCGTCAAGCGCTTTTACCTGATAATTGCGAGTCATTAATCAATAATTATGGCACAGCACAAGGAATGTGGTTTGAAAGAAACAATAAGGTTTTTTTGTCCCTGCCGGGCATTCCTTACGAAATGAAGGGCATTATGTTAGATTTTGGTTTGGCCAAAATTAAGAATCGATTTAACTCATTGCCTTTATTCAAGCGTACTGTTCTATTTCATGGTATAGCTGAAAGTGAGCTAGCTGATCAGTTAAGTTCATGGCAGGAGAGAGCGCAAACGGCAGGAGTGAAGATAGCTTATTTGCCCTCTCCAGGAATTGTTAAACTACGAGTTTCTGCTAGTGGAGCGGATGCAAAAAATTTAGTGGATAATTTTATTCCAGAATTATATAAGTTGTTTCCAAACAAGATTTACGGTGAAGGATTATTGACTTTGCCGGAAGTTGTTTTTACAAATCTCAAAAACAAAGGTCTAACCATTGCAACAGCGGAAAGTTGCACTGGCGGGCAAATATCCAGAATGATTACAGCTATCCCTGGCTCTAGTGAAATCTTTGTTGGTGGAATAGTGACTTATTCGAACAAAGTTAAAACCAAGGAACTTAATGTAGATCCTAATCTTATAGAGAAATTTGGCGCTGTTTCTGAACATGTTGTTACTCAAATGGCTGAATCCGTTCGACAGAAAATGAATACTGATATTGGTGTTGCCACTTCGGGAATAGCAGGGCCAGCGGGCGGAACGGAGCATAAACCGGTCGGTACTGTTTGGATAAGTGTGTCTACTATTGACCAAGTTCTTACCACCAAATTTTCATTTGGACAGTCGAGAGAGCGTAATGTCTTAAAAGCATCTTTGTCAGCATTAAACATGGTTAATGAGTTGTTAAACAGGTAGATAAACCGAAAATTCACTCGTTCTTACCGAAAAAGTAATTTTTGTAACTGTTTGTGTTAAAAAAATTATAATTCAATTTTGATTTTCATATATTTAATTGATTATCAATTTATTACGTCTTAAATTGCTTATAGCTGTTTTTTGACGGACGTACCTTATTAAATACTATTATGCTTAAATTTTTACTGCCATTAGGGCTCATTCTGAGTCTTATTATGGCCACGCAAACTATTGCTTCAGGACAGGACACCAACGGTTTCGATAATCCGTTTGGAGATTCGATCGATTTTCAAGATTTGTTAGATTCTATTCAGAATTCAATACTTGATACGAATGGAGATGGGATCGATGACTTTGATAGTTTTGAAGATTTACAGGATTACTACGATTCAGTATATGGAGATTCTTTTGATGACGATTTTAACCCTTTAGATACTAACGGAGATGGGGTTGATGATTTTGACAGTTTTGAGGATATGCAGGACTATTACGATTCTGTTAACGGAAACCCATTTGATGATGATGGTTTTCAAGATTTCCTTGATGACTTTCGGGACTCATTAGATTTGTTAGTCAACGATACGAATAACCCTGACAATCCTTTTAATAATGAGGAATTTAAGGGTTTTTTAGACGAATTAAAAGATCTAATCGATTCGATACAAGACCAACTTAACAATCAAATTGATGATGCAGATGGAGATGGAGTTTCAGATGATGATGAAGCCGCTTCTGGATCGGATCCGAATGATCCATGCGACCCAGCTCGTGAGTCTGGATACGAGGATTATGATTCTACGAATGCCAATTGGATAAATGGGGATTGTGATAATGATGGAGTAAGCAATGGAGCCGAACATGCAAATAATACGGATCCGTATGCAGCCAGTGGAGATTCTGATGGTGACGGAGTTTCGGATGACCATGAAGTCAATAATGGCACTGGGGTCAATGATCCTTGTAGCCCCAATCAACCGTCCGGGTACGAAGGTTACGACTCTACACACGCGGTTTGGATGGCAGCTGATTGTGACAATGACGGTGTAAACAATGGTGATGAACATGTAAATAACACGGATCCGTATGCAGCCAGCGGTGACACGGATGGAGATGGAGTTTCAGATGATAATGAAGTCGCTGCTGGATCGGATCCGAATGATCCATGCAACCCAGCTCGTGAGTCTGGATACGAGAATTATGATTCTACGAATGCCAATTGGATAAATGGGGATTGTGATAATGATGGAGTAAGCAATGGAGCCGAACATGCAAATAATACGGATCCGTATGCAGCCAGTGGAGATTCAGATGGCGATGGAATTTCAGATGATAATGAAATTAATAATGGTACCAAGGTAAATGATCCATGTGATCCAAAGCGATCTGCAGGTTACGATGGATACGACTCAACCAACACAGTCTGGCAACAAGCAGATTGTGATGGGGATGGTATAAGTAATGGCGATGAGCATACCAACAATACTGAGCCTTATGCAGAGAGTGGTGACACGGATGGAGATGGAGTCTTGGACGACGATGAAGTTAACGGTGGTACCGATGCAAACGATCCGTGCGATCCCGCTCAGCAGGCTGGTTACTCAGATTACGATTCAACCAGCGCAACCTGGATGGCTGGAGATTGTGATGGAGATGGACTTAGTAACGGTATTGAGCATAATAATGATACCGACCCGTATGTTGCGAGCGGAGATTCTGATGGTGATGGTATTTCGGATGATAATGAAATTAATAATGGTACCAAGGTAAATGATCCATGTGATCCAAAGCGATCTGCAGGTTACGATGGATACGACTCAACCAACACAGTCTGGCAACAAGCAGATTGTGATGGGGATGGTATAAGTAATGGAAATGAGTATAGTAATGGAACAGATCCGTATTTGGCCAGTGGTGACTCAGATGGTGATGGAATATCTGATGATCATGAAGTGAATGATAGTACTGGAGTTAATGATCCGTGTGATCCTATGCAGCCTGCCGGATATTCTAATTACGATTCAACTAATGCTACGTGGATGGCTTCTGATTGTGACGGTGATGGAGTAAACAATGGTGTGGAGCGCAATAATGGAACAGATCCCTATTCAGTAGGCGGTGATCATGATGGAGACGGAACTTCTGATGATGTGGAATTAAGTATAGGTTCCGATACTGCTAATCCGTGTGATCCTGCTCCGGGAGCTGGTTATGATGGGTATGATTCAACCAGTGCCATCTGGATGGCAGCTGATTGCGATGGTGATGGAGTGAGTAATGGTGATGAGCATAAGAATGGAACGGACCCTTATTATGCGGGCGGCGATTATGATGGAGATGGTGTTCCTGATGATTTAGAAGTAGAGAAAGGTTGGGACTCAACTATGCCTTGTGATCCTGTTCAAGGAGCTGGATATGATAATTATGATTCAACCAGTGTCATCTGGATGGCAGCTGATTGTGATGGTGACGGAGTTAATAATGGTGAAGAGCACAAAAAAGGAACGGATCCATACTTGTCAAAGGATTACGATGGAGATGGTCATGCAGATGATTATGAGTTCCATAATAATACAGACTCAACAAACCCTTGTGATCCAGTGCAGAACCCTGGTTACTCTGATTACGATTTAACGAACGGAATATGGAAAGATGCTGATTGTGATGCTGACGGGGTGCTGAATGGTGCTGAACATGCGAATGGGACGGATCCATATTCTTCTAGTGGTGATAAAGATGGAGATGGTGTAGCAGATGATATGGAGGTTCTGTTGAATGCTGACAGTACAGATCCGTGTGTTCCTGCTCAATCACCTGGTTATTCTAATTATGATTCTACGAGTGCAATTTGGATGGGAGCAGATTGTGATGGTGACGGAATTACTAACGGAGATGAATATGCTGTGGGAACTGATCCATACTTGAATGAGAAGACAGTGAGTGTTTTTGAAGATCACTCTGGAAGTGATGCTCTTAAACTTTATCCGAACCCAAGTGATCGGGTGTTAAATGTGACTGTAAATACGACTGATGTAAAGCAGATTCATATTTATAATCTTGCTGGAGAGTCAGTTGATGTTCTAGAAATGGGAACTGATTTTTCCAAATCTATTGACGTTTATGATTACCCAGGTGGAGTGTATCTGATACAAATTGTATCGGATGGTGCAGTTCTTCATTCTAAGCGATTCGTAAGACTATAAGCTAGACTTAATAAAATAGTAAGGGCTGCCGATTTCGGCAGCCCTTACTATTTTATTAAATATCCAATTCGGTTGTTCGGTTTAATCAAATTGTTCATTATACAAAAAAAAACTTATAAATCAGCCGTTTGTAGCAAATAATTCTGATCCTGGTTGAGACGATCTGATACAGCAGTATTTCATTAAGAATTTATCCAAGCGAGACATTGCTAAATGTATTTGGATTGAATGCGGTTTGAATTCGGAATAATTTACCTCAAAGTTTGTTTTGTGGATTTTTTCAATATAATATTCTGTTTTTTGGTTTTTGTTTATTTATGTAGCGAAAAATCATAAATTATTGATTAACAGTATTTTTTCTTGTTTAATTAGCTTGTTTCGCTCTGTAAGTACCTGATAACGTAACATTAATTAAATTTCGTAATTATACCGATATCCAGTATTTAATACCGAATAATAATTGATAATCTATTATTTGGGATGGAGATAAGTGCCGGACGATTATTTCAATAGTTTAGTTTTTAAGTAATTCGGCTACTCATTAATTTCTCGACTTAATTTTCTGAGTTAATGACTGCATAATAACACACAATATGTTAAAAAATTTTGTTGCATCGGTTCTTTTAGGAACTACAATTTTGCCTGTTTCGGCTGTTCAAAGCAATTTTGAACGTAAGACATCATGGCATGAATCAGCGCTGGAGACTGACTTTAGTTTGTCTCAAAAACTCTTCAATCTACAATTGGAAGATGAGCTTCCTCCAATTGATACCACAGGACTAGGTGCGTTACTTGACTCACTAATAGACAACGGAGACTTACCATTTGATTTTGACGAAATTCAGTCCATCATTGACTCCTTACTAGACAATCTTAGTTCTTTGCAGGATTCAGGAGACTTCCCATTTGACACAACAGGTTGGGGCGATTTCCCATTCGATACTTCTGATTTAGGAGACTTCCCATTTGACACAACAGGTTGGGGCGATTTCCCATTCGATACTTCCGATTTAGGAGACTTCCCATTTGACACAACAGGTTGGGGCGATTATCCATTCGATACTTCTGATTTAGGAGACTTCCCATTTGACACAACAGGTTGGGGCGATT
>JAHDGY010000014.1:17615-45561 GCA_020631555.1 Flavobacteriales bacterium
TTCGATACTTCCGATTTAGGAGACTTCCCATTTGACACAACAGGTTGGGGCGATTTCCCATTCGATACTTCTGATTTAGGAGACTTCCCATTTGATTCAACTGATTGGAATGATGACATGCCTTTCGATACTACTGATTTCAATAACGGAATGAATGAATTCGAAATCAGTGTATATCCAAATCCAGCGAACGATGCAGTGAAGATTGCTATGGATTGGAGTAAAATAGAGAAGGTGACAATTTCGAATTTTTCAGGGGTAGTGGTTAAAACTATTGCTGCTGATCAAGTGTTCGAAAAGGAAATAGACATCTCTGATTTACCTGCTGGACTTTATCTTATTAAAGTAAAATTACAAAACGGGTCAGTAGTTGCTGAAATGTTAGTTAAGCAGTAGAAAGTATTTATTTGATATAATTTGGGGGCGGTGATTTCACCGCCCCTTTTTTTGTAGGCTTTTTTTGAGATTTATGTTGCAAGTCGGATGCTCGTTATTGCAAACGTGTTTATCAGATACAATTAGTTTTATTTAGGTCTAGGTGGGGAAATATTTTAATTAATATTGGAGGACATGAATTAAAGATTGGATTTATGTGTTCCAAGGACTGGGCCATGGATGGATTGTGCTGATCAAAGCTAGTTACGTTGTTAAATCAGACTTGGTCTTGGGGAAACAAAAAAGCCGTAAGATGATCCTACGGCTTTTAAAGTTTTTTATCACTTCTTTGGAAAGAAGTATCGTGTTTTACGATTCATTGTACGTCAAGTACAATTTACACAAAGCTAAATTCAGCTCATAAAATGTAAACCCAAAATGACGTGAATAGATTACTTCTTAATATGTCTCGCGTAACGGTTTTTGAACTTATCAATTCGTCCAGCCGTATCTACAAGTTGAATCTTTCCGGTAAAGAAAGGGTGCGACTTGTGAGAAATTTCTGTTTTGATCAAGGGATATTCGTTTCCGTCTTCCCACGTAATCGTATCCTTAGAAGGAGCGCATGATTTAGTTATAAATGCGTAATCATTAGACATGTCTTTAAACACTACAAATCTGTACTCTTCCGGATGTATATCTTTTTTCATTGTTGATTTAACTTTAATCAAGGCTGCAAAGATAGTATTTATTGATAAATCGTCGCATCCTAAATAGAATTTGTTTGAGATAGATATCGGCCTTTATTCGTTGAAAACTTGCGATAATGCTAAATACATTTTGTTCCACTGCGGTTCACCGGCCCGTAACCTTGAATATTCTTGCTCAATATGTATAAACCGACCAGAAACGCTACTGGATCTGCTTGCACAAGGATCTGTTGATCCAATTTATAGTCCTGCCCTGAACATTTTATTTAACACGGATGTCGTAATGTGGAATATTGATTTCGTATTGTGTGCACAATCAGAGTAAGTGTACTTCTGTTTTGAGCTTGAACACGTACTTGTGGTTCCAGAACATTCTGAAAATTCGGCATGATCGCATCTATGTGCCGCATTAAAAAAACATGCTTTAGCGTCTAATTTCGTAAAGAGGTATATGGATTGATTCCCTGTGTTTTTGTCGTACACAGCTTGTGGTGCCTGGAAAATTAAATTTTCCCGTTTGGCCGATGCGTTGAAAGCATAGGTTCCCCAAAACTTTTGTTGGTCTGGTTTTTCTTGTAGGACAACATACTGTCCCTGGTCTGCATTTGCTTTATCAATGAGAAACAAGTCGTAGTTGACTGAATTAGCCAAGCCTTGTGTTTTATCGTGTTGACCGGCTAAAATGTCATTGATAAGTTCTTTCCAAATTTCTACCTCTGTTGAAGACGGATTTGTAAAATTTTTGATCGTGGCATCAATTTTTGGTGTTTTTTTTGATCTCCTTACCTATAAACCATTGATTGTCAATAGTAGTAACTGTATCAGGTTTAATTTGGGTCGTTGGTTCAGGTCTACAGCTCAAAGCGAGAATTAGAAATAGCACGGTTATGCAAATTAGCACAAGCGCATCGATTGATTTTCCGGAAGAAAGTTTTTTCAGACCTCTAATAATATATTTCATATTGGATCAGCTTCTTTAAGTTGTTAATGTACGGTCACTTTGTATTCTACTCATACTCTTCTGGTTGTCTTAGCTTCTTATGATTTACGGCGAGGGAGTTGGTTTAAAGAAATTTACGTCATTTTGTTTTCAGATTCTCAATTTTCCGTCTTATTCCCTGTATATTTCGTTGACGTTACTATTTATTTGGTTGAATGGTTAACTGGATTAAAGAATCAGAAGTGATTATGGTGAAATATTTTTGATAATTCCACGTAATTAGCAGACGATTTATATTTGTAATATGAAATTCCAACGTATGTTGATGAGGTTTTTGAATTGGAAGTTAGCAGCTTTGCTGATTGTTGCATTTGTTATCAGTACTTCTTCTTGTAGACGAGAGAAAGTTTTAACCGATAGTTCTGCTAAGCTTGAGTTCAGTACTGACACAGTCATATTTGATACCGTTTTTACAACAGTTGGTTCTACAACAAGTTGGTTTACTGTACATAACAAGAACAGTCAGAAAATTAACATTTCTAAAATTTGGTTGCAGTCCGGCACGCAGTCCAATTTTAGAATAAATGCGGACGGGGTTTCAGGGACTGAAATAAAGGATGTTGAAATATTAGCCAACGATTCAATTTTTGTTTTTGCAGAGGTCACTCTTGATCCAAATTCAGGTACCACCCCTTTAATCGTAGAAGATTCAATAATGTTTTCGACTAATGGTAATACTCAAAAGGTAGTTATGACCGCTTGGGGACAGGATGCATATTTTCATCACAATGTTCATGTAAATGGAACTTGGGCAACCGATAAACCGCACGTAATTTACGGAGTTGCTCGTGTGGACAGTGGTAATACCCTAAACATTCAAGCTGGAACGAGGGTACATGTTCATGGCAAATCACGGTTGCAGGTGTACAACAATAGCAAGTTAAACGTGAAGGGAACTTTCGAAAACCCAGTTAAATTTTGCGGAGACAGACTGGAAGAAGATTATCAAGACAAACCAGGGCAATGGGTTGGAATTGAATTTTACATACCAGGAGAAAGTAAAATAGAGTTTGCTGATATTCAGAATGCAGAGTTTGGAATAACAGTAGATTCAGCAGGTACAGACACGGTATTTATCAACAATACAGTAATAAACAACAGCTTGTCTAGTGGGATGCGGGTTCGTGGAGGAAATGTAACAGCAGTTAATTGCTTGGTTAGTAATGCCGGATTGAATTTGGGTGTGTTCTGGTATGGCGGAAATTTGAGATTCAACCATTGCACGTTTGCAAATTATTGGGCTGGCTCAAGGTCTGCAGCTACGTTTTCAATGAAAAACTATCGCATTATAGGTAATAGTATTGATTACAGGCCTTTTAACAAGGCGGATTTTGTTAATTGTGTGTTTTATGGGAATAATGATGAAGAATTTGAAATGGATACTGTGGGCGTAGAACAGGGAGCGTCGAGCCCAATTTACAAGTTCGAAAATTGTTTGTTGAAGACGGATGAAGATGAAGGAGCGGACTTTGAATCCACCAAATACTACATCAACGTTGTTGAAAATAAAGACCCGAAGTTCGTTGATCCTCAAAACAATGATTTCCACTTGAGTGCTGGTTCCGTTTGTGTTGAGAGAGGAAAAGCTACTAGTGTTTCCCAAGACATTGAGCAAAAAAATAGAACAGGAGTTCCCGACATCGGCTGTTACGAATTATAGGGTTTTCCACAAACTCTCTAACTTTTCAAGAACCAGCTTTAGGTCGAAGACAAATTCTATATTAGCGGTCCATGTTGCTCAATTACATCTGGATTGGATTCTTCTTATTGGCATGTGCTGTTGGCCTGTTGAAATTAACTATTTCGGGTAATTATGAAGTTTTCCCTGCAATGATGCAGGCATTGTTCGATATGGCCGAATTGAGTGTTACTGGAATAGCTTTACCTCTTGTCGGCGCCTTTGCTTTTTGGATGGGTATGATGAGAATTGGGGAAGAGGGAGGAGCTGTCAAAATTTTAGCCAAAATCGTTAATCCTCTGTTCGGAGCCATTTTTCCAGATGTTCCCAAAAACCATCCTGCGCAAGGTGCAATAATGATGAATTTTTCGGCAAATATGTTAGGGCTGGATAATTCTGCAACTCCACTTGGCTTAAAGGCGATGCAACATCTTCAGGCACTCAATCCATCTAAGGAATCAGCATCCAATTCACAAATTATGTTTCTGGTGCTGAATACTTCGGGTTTAACTCTAATTCCGGTTGGTGTAATGGCAATGCGGGCGGCTAATGGAGCAGTAAATCCTACCGACATTTTTATTCCAATCTTATTAGCAACGTTTTGCTCCTCGGTAGGAGGATTAATTGTAGCCGGATTGTTTCAAAAAATAAATCTACTGAACAAATACATCCTCGGATATATTGGCGGTGCGGCAGCCTTTCTGGGGTTGCTCGTTTGGTGGTTGATAGGCTTGCCTCAAGAAAAGATGAAGTTGGTTTCTGAAGTATTATCGGCCTGTACACTATTTGGTTTTATTTGTTGGTTTCTGGTTTTGGGGTTGATTAAAAAAATTGATCTGTTTTCATCTTTTATCGATGGCGCAAAGGAAGGTTTCAGCGTAGCGGTTAGAATAATTCCTTATTTGGTTGCCATGTTATGTGCAATCGGAGTCTTTAGAGCTGCCGGATGCATGGATTATTTGTTGGACGGTTTAAAATGGATAGCTGCTTTTTTTGTAACTGACTTAGGGTTTATTGATTCTCTGCCAACCGCTTTTATGAAACCACTAAGTGGAAGTGGAGCAAGAGCTATGATGGTGGAAAGCATGCAGCAATTTGGAGCAGATTCATTTAAAGGAAGATTGTCTTGTGTATTTCAGGGTACCACAGAGACAACTTTTTACGTGTTAACGGTTTATTTCGGTTCAGTCGGTATTAAGAAATATCGTCATGCTTTGAGCGCAGGCTTGTTGGCCGATTTAATTGGCATTATTGCAGCAATATTGGTTGCTTATTTGTTTTTTGGAAATTAGTTTGCCAAGGCAGCATGTGATGATGGATTTGCATTAATTGGTACCTTTAATGAAAGATAGTGGAAAAGAATAAATGAAAGTTGAACAAATTTACACAGGGTGTTTAGCGGAAGCAGCCTATTATATAGAGTCCAATGGAGAAGCTGCGATTATTGACCCTCTGAGAGAAGTGTCTCCTTACATAGAAAAGGCTGCAAAAGATAAAGCGAAAATTAAGTACATTTTTGAAACACATTTTCATGCAGATTTTGTTAGTGGGCATGTAGATTTGGCAAAAAAGAGTGGTGGTCAAATAGTGTTCGGGCCGGAGGCTTCAGCCCAGTTTGATTTCTATCAAGCTTCAGACGGAGAGAAGTTTATGGTAGGGGATGTTTCCATTACAGCATTGCACACTCCTGGGCATACAATGGAAAGCACTACATATTTGCTAAAAGATGAATCTGAAGTGCCGTATTGCATATTTTCGGGAGATACACTCTTTATCGGTGATGTAGGGCGTCCAGACCTAGCGGTTAAGAGTGAGTTAACCAAAGAAGACTTAGCTGGTTATTTATTTGACTCGTTGCGAGAAAAGATAATGCCTTTACCGGATGATGTTATTGTATATCCTGCTCATGGTGCAGGGTCTGCTTGCGGTAAAAACATGAGCAAAGAAACTTATGATACGCTCGGTAATCAGAAAAAGGTTAATTACGCTCTAAACTCCAATTTATTGCGAACCGATTTTATTGCTGAAGTGACTTCAGGTTTAACCCTTCCTCCTCAGTATTTTCCAAAAAATGTTGCGATGAACAAAGGGGTAAACGCAGAAATTGGATCTATTTTAAAAAAGGGAACATTTCCTCTTGAAGTAAATGTTTTTGAAGATCTCGTTAATCAAGGGGCGTTAATGTTGGATGTTCGGTCGATTGCTGATTTTGAGTATGAGCACATTCCTAACTCAATTTTTATAGGATTGGACGGAGGATTTGCTCCTTGGGTTGGTACTTTGATTGCAGATATTGAACAACCGATAGTATTGATTACTCCCGAAGGTAGAGAAGAAGAGGCGGTAACCCGTCTGTCGAGGATTGGTTATGACAATTCTCTTGGATATCTTAATGGAGGATTAGAGGCATGGAAAGATGCTGGACATGCAGTGGATGTTGTGCAATGTGTTTCACCTGAACAATTTGCCAAAGAACATGCGAACGAAGTAGTGGCTGATGTTCGTAAAGTTGGCGAGTTTAATGCAGAGCATGTTAAAGATGCTGAATTTTTACCACTTGATGATATTAACGAACAGATGAGTAAATGGGATCGAAATACCAAGTACTTTGTTCACTGTAGAAGCGGTTATCGTTCAGTGATTGCCATATCAATTCTAAAGTCGAGAGGTGTCCATAATTTGGTTAATGTCAGGGAGGGTTTTTTGGGAATTCAAAAGACAGATGTTCCGTTGTCGAATTTTGTTTGTGCCCAAAACTAGGTCGTTTATAGTTCGTTAACCTGCCAAAATAACATATTATCTGCCATCAATCGGGAGATTATTGGCTTGGGACATCTTTTGATCAGCCCGTCTCATTTGACTAATTTTTTTATCATGGATAACCAGAAACAAAGGGTGCAACACGCCATATGGGTAAGCGGTATTTTTCTCTTCGCGATGTGGATTCCGTTTATCCTCGATTTTTCATTCGATTTAAATCTGTATCGTTTTGGTGTTTATCCAAGATCGCTAGAGGGTATACCAGGTATTCTATTTTCGCCATTTATCCACGCATTAAAGGATGACGGCACTTATTTGCACAACCTTGCACATATCGTAAATAATTCGGTACCGATTGCTGTCTTAATGTCGTTGTTAGCATATTTTTATCGTGAAGTAGCAATTCGGGTTTTAGTAGGGATTATTCTTCTAGGCGGAATGTGCGTGTGGATTTCGGCTCGTCAAAATTACCATATTGGAGCAAGTGGAGTTGTTTATGGACTGGTCACCTTTCTGTTCTTGAGTGGAACAATTCGAAAACATCGTTCTTTGATGGGCGTATCTATGTTGGTTGCGTTTTTATATGGAAGTATTGTTTGGGGAGTACTGCCAATGTTTGTAGATGTTTCTACTTCGTACGAGGGGCATTTTTGGGGGGCAGTTTCTGGATTGGCCTTGGGTTATTATTATCGTAAGGAGGGTACTCAAAGACCTAAGTATTTGTGGGAAATGGAGGAGGAATTTGCCGAAAAAAAAGGATTAGAAGAAGAAGTGCGCTTTAATCCTGAAACAGGTCAAGTGCTTGTCAACTACGTTTATAAGCATACCTCCTCTGACAATGATAACGGATATGCAGTAGGAGAAAATTCAAACTGGAGTACTCCTTCAGTTGGTTTTAATTCATATTCAACTGAAGGAGAGTTAACTGATCTGGACAATCTGGGTGATTTAGGTGATTTGGATGATGGGAGTAATTTGGATAATGGTGTGGACGATGATTTCGAGTAATAATCGAAATGGCAATGTGGATAATCGAAACCGTAACTAGAATTGTTGGAGTTAGGTTATGGTAACGTATTGACAAGTAGGTGGTTTTCAAATCTATGTAGCCATTTTACGGCCGATGGGAGAGAAGAAAAGGTAGTGTCCAGATTAGTGTGTTTCTTTGTTAACATAGTTTCCAATGATTTCTTTCGTCTGTTTTATCGCAATTACAAACTTGTTAAATTGTTGGAAACTCCTTTCCTTTTCAGACACACTCTTCTGGACGGGTATCAATATTTTAAGCACAAGTAGGCTTGAAAACTGGGAAAATATAAATTTGCCAAAATGGAGAATTTAGATTTATTAAAGTATATGTGTGCGGTTCAAGCGCCTTCAGGAGATGAAGGTGCTATGGCGAGTTTTGTATTAGACTATGTTGAAAGGAACAGCAACAGTTGGAATACTAAACCTGAAATATATTTTGGAGGAGAGGGAAAGAATGCTTTACATGACTGCATTATTCTGAAGTTTGGTAATCCTCGAACTGCCATTTTTGCACACATGGATTCCATTGGATATACGGTTGGATATGGTCGTGATCTTATAAAGGTTGGCGGACCTGTGCCGCTAGAAGGGATCGAATTGGTCGGTTCAGACAGTGTCGGAGAAATTGACGCTCAACTTGAGGTTGTTGAAAATGAGAATGGACATTTAAGTACAAGCTACATATTTGGTCGTGAGATTGACAGAGGTACAACTTTGACTTTTAAGCAAAATTGGCGTGAGGATAATGAGTTTGTGCAAAGTTGTTATCTCGACAACAGATTAGGTTGTTGGAATGCACTTAAAGTTGCGGAATCGCTGGAGAATGGAATTATCGTGTTTTCATGTTACGAAGAACATGGAGGAGGATCAGTCGGATTTTTAGCCCGGTTTATTCAGGATCGTTGGAATGTAAATCAAGCTTTAATTTCAGACATTACGTGGGTTACTCGAGGGGTTGCTCATGGTGATGGGGTGGCCATATCTTTGCGGGATTCAGGAATTCCACGTCGGAAATATCTGAATAAAATTGTGGCCTTGGCGCGAGAAAGCAATATCCCATTTCAGTTAGAGGTGGAAAGTACTGGCGGAAGTGATGGAAATGCTTTGCAAAGATCTCCATTTCCATTTGATTGGTGTTTTATTGGAGCTCCAGAAGATAACGTTCACACCCCAGACGAGAAAGTTGCCAAAGCAGATATATCATCTATGGTGGCTATGTACCAATATCTTATGAAGTATCTGTAAGCTGGTACTTTATGGGTTTGTTTTAAGCTCTTTTTTGTTGTAGATTCCAAGAGCTTTTCCCGTGAACTTTGTTCCGATAAATGGCGTATTTTTCGAATTGGATTTGATATTCGTCTCTTGAAATTCCCATTCTTTGTCGGGATCGAAAAAAGTTAAATTGGCTAGAAACCCTTCTTTAATCATTGGCAAGTCCAATTTGTATATGGTCCTTGGATTAATCGCCATTTTAACCACAATTTCTTCAATAGACAATGCGTTTTTTAGTGCGGTATTGGCATTCGCAAAACATGTTTCCAGCCCAATTATTCCAAACCTTGCATGCTCAAATTCTACTATTTTATTTTCACCGTCTTCCGGACGATGATCGGAACAAATCACGTCGATGGTTCCGTCTTCTAGTCCTCTCAACAATTCCAGTCGATCATTTTCAGTTCTAAAAGGTGGCAAAACCTTTAGATTTGTGTCAAACGTTTCAAGGTTATCTTCCGTAAATGCCAATTGATGTGCTGCAACATCACAGGAAATGGATACATTATCTATTTTGGCTTCTCGTATTTGCTCCAATCCTTGACTTGTGGAAACAGTGTTGAAGTGCAACTGCGCGTCATTATATTTGACCAATGCAATGTCACGAGCAACCCTGATTTCTTCGGAAATGTTTGGAATTCCTTTCATTCCAAGATGCGTGCTCATAGTTCCTTCATTCATTTGACCCTTATCGCATAGCGAAGAGTCAAAAGGGAAACTCATTACGAGTCCATTGAAGTTCTTAGCATAGAGTAATGCCCTAGACATAAGGCTGGGATTGGCAATATCCTTCTGATCGTCACTGAAAGCGACGGCCCCGGCACAGTGCATATCGTACAATTCGGCAATATTCTCACCGAGCCTGTTTTCAGAAATTGTTCCGATCGGGAATACATCAACAATGTTTTGATCTGCCGCACTCAAAATAAACTGAACATCTCCTTTTTTATGAATAGGAGGAGAGGTAGAAGGTAAAATTCCTACACCAGTAAAGCCGCCGCTCGCAGCCGCTGACAAACCACTTTCGATGTTTTCTTTGTGTTCAAGTCCTGGTTCACAAAAGTTTACATGCATGTCAAACCATCCTGGAGATACGTGCAAATTATCACGCTCAAAAATTTCACAGTCCTGTGGCTGCAATTCGGTGTCAATTTCTTCAATTTTGCCATTTCTAATTCGGATATCCACAGTCGATCCGTTAAATTCTGAATTAGGGTCTATCACTTTTGCTGATTTTATCAACAAGTCCATCATTTCCACAGTTTTATTAGTGCTATTTCCGTAGCGAGAAAAAGTAAGGTTAATACTATAAAAAGCTTCCAGTAATCATGGTCTGAAGCAATGTTTGCTAAAGATAATTCTCGGTTTTCCAGTTCCAAAAGTTGAATTCCTGATCCTGGCCCCAATTCGTTTACCATGTTTTGTAATTCTTTCTCGTTGTAGCATGCAGTGTGAGACTCGATTCTGTCAAAATTTAATCCTACCGACTGAATTAAAGAATCGGAATATTCAATGAAATAGGTGCCTGCATCCTTTACCTGATTGTTCAGAATAATTGTTGATTTGTTCCCTCGGCTAGCTAATCTAGGGATAAATTTCATCTTGTTATCTTCCGAACGCACCGTAAGTTGGTCGGCTTTAATATCAAGCACATTCAATGGAATTATATTGTCCCTTCCAATTTGAAATGCCAAACTTTGCTTGAACTGACTAAATTCTGCGATTCGAAAAAGTGAGGTAACAAATAATGCATGTTGCGTAAAATTACTTTGAGAACGATTCAATTCAGTAGCAAGTAAGTACACTTTTCCTGCCTGAAACTCATTAAAGCTTAAAAACGGTCTTCCGTTTTGAAGTCTCATAAGGTCAACAGCTCCAGTGTTCGAAAACTGTTCAATTGCGACATGACTGAAAACTTGTGGAAGATCCAAATTGTCTGGTATTTTTTCAAATACTCCTTGGTAGAGTACATTTTTAAAGTCAATGTAACTTGCTTGCTGAGTTGTTGTGTCTAGTCTAGTGAAACGCCCAGAATTAATGCTGAGGGTCAATTTATTATAAGCCTCTAAATTATTGAAATTTGGTACGATCAACAGGCTTCCTCCATTAGTCACAAATTTGTTTAGTTCTTTAATTAAACCTGTAGATAAATCGTTTGGACTGTTAAGAACAATTAAGTTTTGTTCTTTGAATTTTCCGTAATCCAGGTTTTTGCTCGATTTCTGTGTGAAAGCAAATACTGAATCAGTGAACAATGTATTTAGTGCATTGTTTGTATCCGTTAACGGATCGATAATACTAAGCACTTTGATTTTGGGATCAATAGTGTAGGAGAAGAAATATGAGTCGTCAAAGAAAAGGTCAGGATTTGGGTATTCAGAAAGTGAAACCTTTCCGTTTTTAATGCCAAAATCATCTACCGAGAACGGAATTTCACAAATAGTGGTACCATTGCTGTCCAATTGTGAATTACTAAACCCCCTCGAATTTCCGTTTATCGATAAGGATAAATGTACGTTGGCTGGTTCGGCACTTATACATTTAATGCGCGCTTTTAAAATTTCTTCACTTTTTACTTTTCGAATTGGCGTTTCAAACCAAATTGAATCTATCCAAAAGTTGTCTCGAGAAGCTTTTTGCTGAAACCAACCCAAAAAGACGGGAGCAGTGCTATCGCTAACGACATTGTTTAGGTCTGCGATGTTCTTTTGAAAATCTGAAAGGATAAATATTTGGTTGTCCGATTGGTCTTGATGTGCAATGTTTGTTTGTAATTTGGAAATTACATCTGAAATTGTTCTGGTAACGGCTGTCGGAGCAACACCGTCAATTATATCCATTACCTCACTTTTTCCATAAAAACGCTGATGAATTCCTTCGAAATCATTGGTCAGCACCTGAAATTTATCCGCAATAGAATAAGAGTTTACAATCTCTCTTGCTTTAGACTTAGCTTGTTGGAGCAAATTTCCATTGGTTCCTTTGGCGTCCATGCTGAAGGAGTTGTCCACAAAAATTCCAACTGACTTAAATGGCTTTTTCTCTTGTATCGTATTGTTAGGAATGTAGGGGTGAGCAAAGGCCAAAACTAAGGTAGCTAAAGCCAACAATCTGGCCAACAAAACCAATAAGTGCTTTAATTGGGATTTACTTTTTGTTTCTTGTTTTACCTCCTTTAATAATTGAATATTAGAGAAGTATACTTTTTTGAATTTCCTAAAATTGAAAAGGTGTATGATTATTGGCACCGCTAGCACTGAAAGTGCCCAAAGGAACTCTGGATACAAGAATTTCATTAAAGCCTAAAGGTAAAATGAAATGATTAATTGACAATTGAGCGGGAATTTATTTTGGTATTAGAGCTAAATCTGACTGACCGAATTTAACGGATTGCGCTCAAGCTCAGCTTAGCGGTTCTTGTCTCATCAAACAACGGGGATTAACGTTCCAATGAAATCAGAAGGAATATAACATTGTTTGGAAGTTAATTTTATCAAAATCCGCCGACTTGAAATATTAGTTTGAGGCCTATGAATAATTCAGATTGAGATTTTGGAAACTGTTTAGTGTGACTTTTTAACTGCTTTCTGGTTTCTTTTTCGAGAACTAGCAGATTGTACCTCCTACAAAAAATTGGACAATTTAGTTAAACGACATTTTTGATATTATTCAGATTATTGAATTCGATAATAAATGAATTTCCGGGAACGGTGTGTCTTGGATTTCGATTTTGCTAAGTTTAAATTATTTTAAATGAGTTTGTTAACGTTGTTCAGGAATCAATTGATAGTCTAAGCAAGAATTGCCTTAATTGGCGATTTCTACAGACAAAATTTTAACATCCTTTACCGGCCAGTTATATCGGTCAACTTCTATGTTTGCAATTTTATCTAATACCTCAAATCCATTACTCAATTGTCCAAAAACGGTGTATTTCCCATCTAGATGCCAAGCACCTCCTGCGGTTGAGTAAACTTTCTTTCTATTTTCCGGAATTTCCACTTCTTTTTGCTTTTCGAAAGCTTTTAAATATTTCTTGGACTTTACGGTGCCATGGACAACGTAAAAATTATAAGGGCTAGATCTCCAATCCGCTTCTTCGGAGGTCAGGTCTTCATTTTCGCTTACCGCCAACGCCAGAGCACCTTTCCGGTGAAAATGATTGGGTTTGATTTCGGGTGATATTTTGTAGTCGCCAATTCGTGCCATTTTTAAAAAAGTATTTTCGCTCTCACTGTTACCGCCTTGAATCATAAAACCTTTTATTACTCTGTAAAAACTGGTTTCGTTAAAATATCCTTTTTTCGCTAACATGATAAAATTGGCTCGATGCAACGGTGTGTCATCGAATAATTTAAACGTCATGTTGCCCAAGCTCGTTTTTATAATCACTACGTTTTCTGAATGAATTTGGCCGTATGCCGCTAGTTCTTTCATTGCTGTAGAATCTGTTAATAATTCCGCACATGGTTCTTTTGGCAATTTAGGTGATTTGAGCGATTCAGAACTTTTGATGGACCGTAAATTAGCTATTTTATCTTGAAGCGAATCTTGTGCTTTATGTTCGTTAGAGATGCCCTCATTTTCAGAGTTTACTTCTGTTGAACAACTTGTCACAAAGCTGATTAAAAACATGAACAACCGTATTTTTAACTGCATAGCTTTACCAAAAATACAACCCAGCTGCATTGAACATTACCAAAACAAAGTAGTGTGCGAAATAATAAAATCCTGTTCCTTTTTCTGCTAAAAACAACGAAACAGGAAACAGCATTGCGATTAACAAAAAGTAAATATAATAATGAGGTTGCATGTGAGGCTCTCCAATTTCATTTCGACCAGAGTTAGGGCTAAAATCGATGAAACGAGGAAAGTTGAATAAAAGTGAGTATTCGATTGAAACAGTGGTTCCCGGTTTAGGAGGATTAATTAAATCCTCCAAGCTTACAATACCAATTAATTCAACATGCTCAGGTGATGACCACTGAAGAATGTTCTCTTTTGCTAATTTCATATCAACTGGATATTGTGCAACTCTTCAAAGCGCCCCGTGTAGTAGAATCCTTGGGTGGGGAGTGAATGATCAATGATTAAAAGGAGTCCTAGACACAGATTAATAATTCCGAAAATTCGCCAGAATTTTCTCACTCGAGATTGCAAAAATTCCTGTAATTCTAATTTGTCCTGATATGCACTTCGAGCCTGTGCTTTAGCCATAAATGCTTGTCTCATCTGCGCCTTGTTTTGAGCATTCTGAGTTTTTTTAACGCTTGGTTTGTTTGGCTTTGTCGGAGGATTTGGATCAGACAATTGACGGCTTAAAGCCATGTACGCAGTTCTTAATGCCTCGAACTGCTGATTCGCGTTGGGTGATTGGTTAACATCAGGATGGAATTGCTTTGCTAATTTTCGGTAGGCCTTGCGAATATCTGCCTGGTTAGCATTATCCGGAAGATCTAGCACTTTAAGATAGTGTCTTCTGTTTTCCATTGCTTGGGCAAATGTACTTTATCTGTTGAAGTCGGCTTTGCTAATAAAAAATAATCGACCAAACAATTTCTGTAACTTTGGATGATTAATGAACAAAAAATAATGGTATGGTAAGGTTCGTTTTCTCCATAATAATAGTTGGTTTTTTGGCTGCTTGTGGTTCTGAACTGGAACAAAAGGAAGCTAAGATTGTAGAGCTTGAGGCCCAATTAAACAGAGAGAAGGCCGCGTCTTCAGAAAAGGATTCCACGATCAATGGATATATGCAAATGATTAACGAAATCAGATCAAATCTTGCATTAATTGATCAAAGTGGCGCAGACCTAGCATCACAGTATCGTAATAAAGAAATTTCGGCAGATGACCCCACCGTTGTTGAACGAATGCAGCAAATGGGTGAATTATTGGAGGTGAATCAGAAGAAAATTGATAGACTCAACGCTAGACTTGGGAGAGCGAACGGAAAAGTGGATGAATTGGACAAAATGATAATGTCGCTATCATCTGAGCTTTCAACAAAAAATAGAAAAATATACCAATTGCAGCAGGAATTGGAGAATTTGGATGCGGCTTTTAAAGATTTATTTGCAGCGTACGATTCGCAGTACAAAACTGTGGAGAAACAAGAAAAAGAGCTTAATACTGCATTTTATGCTTTTGGAACCAAGAAGGAACTTGTTAAAAATGAGGTTATTACGAATCTTGGTGGAGTTATAGGCATTGGTCGTACTACTGAGATGAAAGAGGATTTTAACCAAGATTATTTTACTGAAATTAATATTCAGGAGGTCTCAGAACTTACCTTGAATGCCAGAAGGGCAAAGGTGGTCACTACGCATCCAGCAGATAGTTATGCGATTGTAGATAATGAGAACCATAGTGCGGCCAAACTGAAAATAAAGGATGCTAAAAAATTCTGGTCTGTGTCTAAATATTTGGTAGTGGTGGTGAAGTAATGCAATTTTACTTGATCATTGTGGAGTCCATTACAGGCAATTTGGGGCATTTCTACTTTATCGATTAATCGGATGTTTGTTTGGTAATATCCGTTGCTGATTTTTTTTATCGTTACATCTTTTTTTAACAAAAAGTTGGTTTTTACGAACGACCATGTTGTCTTTTTAGCGTCTCAGTGTTAGTAATACTCTTTTTTTTTAGGAGATGTACGATTAGATGCTAACTAATTACAAACCAATATTCTGTAGTCAGGATAGCATTACTTTAAACGAGGTTATTGAGACTGCCACCGCGGATTTTGAATTTGACGCAGTTTGTCTCGGCGAACCTGTTGTTTTTGTGAATAAATCTACAACAGGTGGAATTTCTCAGCTAAACCATTGGTGGGATTTTGACGAGGATGGAGTGAATGATGATTCCAATGAAAACCCGACTAAATTGTATGCTCAGGCTGGAAATCATAATGTTCGTTTAATTGTTCAAAAGGCGCCACGCCTGCAAAACAGGAAAATTTTTTAGCCTCTGTAATGTTTTTGATGTCCAAGTCTAAAGCGATAATAGTAGTTTGATGACCGGTTTCAAGTGTCTTTTGTTGGTCTTTGGATAGAAAACTGAGTTCATGTAAAGGCCGATTCAGGTTGCTTTTTGCTTTGACTAAACGTGTACGAATTTTAAGTAGTAATTTTAATTTCTGAACCTTATCTCTTGCAGGACGCCATTGTTTTACAGAGTCCCTATTTCTATAGGCATACAAAGCAATTCGCTTTGAACCTACTTTAAATGCTAGTACGCTATTTTACCAGTAATTTTTTGCTATTGCTGCTGTTAGTCTGTTGAATAAGCTTGTTCCAAAGTGCTTTCGGTTAAGTTTGTAGCAGAATTCGTCGAGGTATAGTTGAAGATATTTGCCGGATATTTTATGGTAAATTCCCAATAAGGTTCGTTTTGCATTTGAAATTGCAATGTGCACCCATTTTAGGGTTGTATTTGTAGTTTGTTTGGATGATTTTTCAGTAACCCATGGAATTGCGAATCCTATGCATCAGAGACCAAAACGTGGCATAGCGAAGATTATTAAACTGTCGGTGCATTTCATGAGCCGAAATCAGTCTAGTCCAATCCCAGATGGGTTGGAAATCGCACCTTGACTTGCGTTCCAGCGATGTTATTTGATTGGTCTAAAACGTCACTGAATTTCGATGAGAAATTTCCATCCTCAAGTTGATTCAGCAATTGTAATCGTGTATTGGTTAAATCGGTTCCCATCGACGTGTGTTTTGCATTTTGTGCTCTTGCTTGCTTTAACTTTTGCGCTTGAGCTCTGCCGATACCATTATCTGTTATAATACAGCTTATATAGTCTTCTTCATGAGTAAACTCAATTTTCAAAAGTCCTTGTCCGTTTTCCTTGTTTCCGATTCCGTGAATGATTGAATTTTCGATGTATGGTTGCAGTAGCATTGGAGGAACATAGTAGTCATTCATTTCCAGCTCTTCGTCTACGTTCAATTCGTAGTTAAACTTATCGTTGAATCGGTTTTTCTCTAAGTCTAAATAAAGGTTAAGGAATTCCAATTCTTCTTCAAACGAAATGTAAAAATGCCTCGAATTGTAGAGGGCCTTTCTTATTAGCATACTAAATTTGGCAAGAAAGTCTAACGCCGGTACGGTGTTTTTGTCTAGAATATAGTACTGAATGGAGTTTAAAGAATTGAAGATGAAATGCGGATTAATTTGCGAACTGATTAATTGTAAATGAAAACGCTGCGATCGGTTATTTTCTTCTTTTAATTTTCTGTTTGTTTTAATGAGTTCGGTATTGTCGAAGCAAGCTCCCAATACAGCGGATTTTCCTTCTAGTTCTACAACATTGACAATAAACGAGGTATAAACGATCTCACCTCCTTTAGTAATCAGTCGAATATCTTCTTGAAGCGTTGCTCCCGTTTTGTGTTTAATGCTGTTGTATTTGGTGAGATATTGTTGTCTGTCATTTTTATGAATAAGCTGATAAAAGGGAATATTCTTAAGAGAATTGAAAGAATGGCCAAGCATGGAAAGGATTGCGCGGTTTGCATAAATTGCAACGTCGTCCTGAATGATAAATATACCGGCTAAAGTGTTTTCGCTCAACTGTCGGAAATTGGTTTCACTTTCAATGTACGCTTGCTCAACCTGGCGCTGCTCAGTAATATCCTGAACAGTTCCAAAAAGAATGTTGGTATCTACATGCTCCTTTGGTGGATCGGATTTGAACAATATATGTTTCTCTATCCCAGACGGTGTTTTGATTTTGTATTCAAATTGAGAAATGGACATTGGTGTACTTATAAACTGCTGAAGTTTTCCGAGCACGTTGTCATATTCTAAGGGATGCACTGCTTCTACAAACGCAAGAGGGTCTATTTTGTCGTTGTTTTGAGGGAGTTCGAATATTGTTTTCAAATTATCCGAAACTTCTAGTTTACCACTTGTTCGGTCCCATTCCCAACTACCCAGTTTCGCAATTTTATGTGCTCGTTTAAGCATGTGCCGAGTTTTCTGTTGCTCTTCTTCTCGTTCGATATCTTTGGTAATATCAAGGCAGGTTCCTATCACTTGAAAAGGTTCGCCTTCGGGGGAAAGTATGAATTCTAAACTACTCCTTACGTGTTTGGTTTTTCCTAATCCTGTCACAATTCGATTGTCGAATGTAACCGGTTCAAACGTGCTGTAGGCATTACGAATGATGTTTTTTACTCTGTTGCGATCATCCTCATGACAGAGTTGTAAAGAATTTTTTCGTGATGGGATAAAATGTGATCTGGAAACTTCATAGATTTCGTACATCTGGTCAGACCACGTGCTAATATCCTCTGTTAAGTTTCTTTCCCAGCTTCCAATGTTGGCGATCCGTTGTGCCTCCTTCAGGTTGATTTGTTCTTGTCGAAGTAAATCCGAAGTATGTTTGAGGGCGTCTAATGTTTGCGTAAGCAAACGATTATTTCTAAAGAGTTTGTGCTCATAAACCTTCAGATCTGTAATGTTGTTGATAATGGAAACGGATCCAATAAACTGCCCTAGTTTGTTGTAAATCCCTTGTATTGAAGTGTTTGAGTATATCGTTTTTCCGTATTTGGTAATGTATCTTTTGTTAATCACCATGGAATTTGAAGTGACCTGACGCATGTTATTGGTAATATCTTGCCATTCTTCCAAGTCATCTGGATGCGTAATATCTGGGAATGACATGGTTAGCAATTCATCCTCTGAATATTCAAACGTCTCAATAAATTGTTGATTGAATTTGGTGAATTTTTGATCGGCATTTATGGTAACCATTGGAATTGGCGAGGCAGCCAGCAGCGATTCAAATTCTTGTCCTTTTTTCTCAATTTTAATGCTTTTCGAATGAATATTTGTAACATCTTGTATGGTGCCTCTAATTCCTTGAATTTCGTTGTGTAAATTCTTGAAAGGGACTATGCACACGTGCATAGCTTTTTCCCAGTCTTCCGTAGCGAATTTTATGGATAAACGACAAGACTTACCTTCTTTAGACAATTCAAATGCGCACGCCAATTTACTATAATCTCTATCCGCTAAATAGGATTTAAAGTTTTCGACAAAAAATTTGGAATGGCTATTCCACTGCAACAGATCGTAAAATAAAGAAGAGCCAATAAGTTCGTTGGATTCCATGTTTAGTTCCCAGCTTGCCGTTTTAGTAATTTCCTGGCTTACGTGCAAAACATCTTGTTTGCGTTTCAATGCGTACTCCATTTCCTTGCGACGCAAGGCTCCTCCAATGATCTTTGTAAAGAATAGAATGTGTGTTCTTATAGTTTCCTCATATTCTTTAACATATGCTACTAAATACTTGCCCTGGTAGGCGTTAAAAGCTAGGTTTGAGATAATGCAAGTAGTATTGTTTTCGCCAGGTAAAATTAGGTACTCCTCTTCACCGAATGAGTCTTCGGGAATAAACTGATTGATTAGAGTATTGTTTTGATTTGCATCGTTCCAGTTATAAAAGCTTTTAATCTTATCGTCATAGATATCATGAATGAATATTGTATTCGCACTAAATACTTTTCCAAATTTTTCTAAACACTGATTTATGTTTTTGTCGATGTTGAATACCTCTGCACTCACTAAATGTTTACTTATTTCAATAAGCATTTCGCTAACACCTTTCGTGTGGGCGTTCCATTCCGATCCGTTTTTGGTGATTAGAAATTTACCTACTACTTTTTTTAGACTTTTGTCTTTAATTAGGTTTCCAGATATTTCCATCGTAAGTCCACCAAGTCCATTGATTTTTATAAGTTTAACTTTTACATGGAATGTGTCTTGATGGTTTTTAGCGGATTTGTTAAGAATGTTTAGAATTTCTCCAACTGTTTGCCGATGCAGTCTAGATTTTAATTCGGCCAAACTTATATGATTAGAATCAAAAGCACCTGAATCTTTAGTTTTTTGGGATATCCATATTTTTTTTGTTTCACTATTCCATTCCCAAAATTCTGATGTTCCAACTGGAAATGGGGAGTTAAAGTAGTTTCTTGTGTCCATTGGGGCTGAGTGATTCTGAGATTGGGTGATTGCGTGATTGAATGTTTGGATGAAGAGTTTTGCTGTCAAATTGGGTTAATAACCGCAGAAAATCATTATTATCGAAATTCAACATTGAGATTAGCCATGGGCAGCAATCGTAGATTCTAATTCTGCAGTGCGTTGTTGAAATAGTGTACATTGATGTAGTAAGGTTGGGTAACAAGTAATTTTGTATTGTAAAATACGAAATGTGCATTATTTGGTTGTTCAAATTTTAAGCTTTCCCAAAAACTGGACTTCCTACAAAAAAGTGGACAAATTAGTTAAGCGACCTTTTTGATATTATTTAGATTATTGAATTCGCAAATAGTTAGCTTTCCCAAAGCGGAATGTCTTCGATTGCGATTGTACCATGTTTCAATCCATTGAAATATTCCAATCTCGGTTTGTTGTTTAGTTTGAATGTGTTGTCTATAAACATGCTCTACTTTTAGAGTTTTGAAGAAACTTTCGGCCACCTTAGACGCTATCGCGTCTTCCCAACAATTTCCTTTTTTACTCATACTTCTAATCACTAACTGATTGGATTCTAAAGTCTAGAAAACTAACTACAAGCGTATTGTATCCCTCTATCGGAATGAAAAACAAGTTTCTGGGTTATAGGTCGATTTCTAATTGCCATACGCCAAGCTTCGATTGTGGTATTTAATTAATGCTTAACTATAGTGTCCAGACAAAGGTAGAAGGCCCATCTTCTTCCTTGATTGTAGGTAAATATTTTAGCACATTAAAAAAAGCCCCAAATCGAATACAACGACTTGGGGCCAATAGCTTGTTAAGCTTAAACAATTAAGAATTTGAATCTATTTCGTATCCGAATTTTTCAAGGCCTAATAATTCAACTTGTATATTTTTCTTTTTGGCGGTGGTAGATACATAATCTTTAATCACTTCTACAATTTCGTCACTCATGGTATTGCACTTTTCCGCATTGATCACAATTGAGTTTTCATTTGGAATATTCATTAAAGTGTCTTTTAAAGACCCTTTGTTCAGGAAGGTAACAATTTGCGAAAATGTAATGATCGATTTTGAATTCTCCTTGGTCGTGGTAAATGCCAATTGGTAATTTTTCTTCAAGACAAAGAACATCGAAACTACAAACCCGATAGCAACACCAGTTAATAAATCGGTTAAAAGAACCGCTGCAATGGTAGTAATCATTGGAATAAAGTTCTCCAATCCCGATTTGTACGAATTAATCATCTTTTGAATGTTAGCCAGTTTGTATCCAAGAATGATCAAGATGGCAGCAAGAGAAGCCAATGGAATCATGGCTAATAATTTTGGGAACGTAAGAACACTTATTAAAAGTAGAATCCCGTGGTAAATAGCCGACATTTGTGATTTGGCTTTTGAATTGATGTTTGCCGAACTTCGCACGATAACCTGTGTAATTGGCAGTCCACCTAAAAATCCAGAAATAATGTTTCCTATTCCTTGGGCTTTCAATTCTTTATTAGCGGATGATACGTTTTTATCTGGATCAAGTTTGTCAGTTGCTTCTAAGCTTAGCAGTGTTTCAATACTGGCAACTAGCGCCAAAATAATTGCATATTTATACACAATAGGATTCGTAAAAGCAGTAAAATCAGGAGACTCTAATAAGTTTCCAAAATCTCTAGTGAACAGAGCTTCAGGTAATGACACCAATTGGTTTGCACTTAAAACAAATGTATCTTGAACACTTCCCCCAGCACTGATAAACCATTGATTTAAAATTGCTCCGATGGCAACAGCAAACAAGGAAGCAGGAATAGTTTTAAAGAATCCAAACTTTTGTAGGAAAGGCCTTTGCCACAACAGTATTATAGCCATACTAATTCCGAATATTAGCAGAGCACCAACACTTTCCGTCTGATAAACGTTCATAATTTCGCTCATGGTAGCACCAATTCCTTGATCGAATATGCTGAAATCTTTGGTGAACACGTTTTTAATTCCAAGCGCATGTGGTACTTGTTTAAGAATTAAAATAATACCTATACTAGCCAACATTCCGTTGATAACGCTCACGGGAACAAAGTATCCAATTACTCCAAGTCTAAATATTCCGAGTAACAACTGCATTACTCCGGCAATTACGAGAGCCAATAAAAACGGTGTAAATCCAAGGTCGGTGATTGCTGCAATCACAATAGTAATTAGTCCGGCTGCAGGCCCACTAACGCCAAATTTAGATCCGCTAAAAATGGTAACAACAATTCCACCAACAATTCCGGCAATAAGCCCTGTAAATGGGTCGGCTTCGGAACCTTGAGCTATACCCAAACATAGTGGTAAAGCAACGAGCCAAACTACAATTCCGGCCCGGAAGTCACTTTTGAAAGTGCTTAAAAATGAATTTGTATTAGACATTAAATTGATTTTGAGCACCGGGTGCCTGTCCGATGCGATTAATTAGTTTCAAGAATTACATATAATAAGATCGAGAACCAATTAAACTATAGGTGGTGGGGTATCTATATCTATGTGGGGTTGAATACTATTGCAAGTCTTATCGTAGGCGTTAAGTGAAGATGAGTCGCAATTGTACACTACTAATTGATATTCGGACTGCTCAAATTCTTCTCTTTCTTCCTCCTTTTCTTCCTTTTCTTCCTTTTCCTCTTCGCTATCCTCAACGTCTCGTTCCGATTTTTTTTCTAATTCGTCAGAGAGGGAAATTTCAGTTAAAGATTGAGCGCTGAAGAAACTTACAGAAACCGTTGCAGAAACGGTCATCATGAGGATCAAAATTCCAAAAACGAATCTATTCAAGAAGTCTGTCATATCAGTCGTGCAGTAAATTTATTAAAATCTCTGTAAACGTATTCCCCTTTGTGTCGGTATATCGCCAATTTGACAATGACTTTTTTTTGGAGCAATTCTAGGTCCAATATTAATTTGATCATTACCAATTGAATTGTCCGTAAACGATGAAAAACAGCCATTAGCTGCAATATTGGCTTAGGCCTTTATTTTTTTATTTCGAGGGTGAAAGCTCATTATAGCTTCTTTTAAATAGTCCGTGTCAAGGTGTGTGTAAATTTCGGTCGTGGTAATTGATTCATGACCAAGCATCTCTTGAACCGCACGTAAATCAACTCCTGCATTTACAAGGTGGCTAGCAAAAGAATGACGGAAAGTATGGGGACTTATGTTTTTGTTAAATCCTTCTACATTTCGAGCAGCTTCCTTTACAATGTTAAACACCATGACTCTACTCAATCCTTTGCCTCTTCTATTCAAAAAAAGATAGTCTTCGAATCCTGTTGCAATAGTTTGATGAACGCGTATTTCACGAAGGTATAGTTTGATTTGTTTAAGCGCCATGGCGCCAATCGGAACCAGTCTCTGTTTATTGCCCTTCCCAGTTACCTTGATGAATTCCTCTTTGAAATAAATATTTGAGATTTTCAGTTCAACTAGTTCAGAAACCCTTAAACCACAACTATATAATACGTCCAAAATAGCTAAGTTGCGTTCGCCTTCTGGTTTGCTTCTGTCGACTGATCTCATCAGATCCTCAACTTCCTCGATGGTAAGTGTGTCGGGTAATTTTCTGGTCAATCTGGGAGTGGTAAGTAATTCAACTGGACTGGCGTCGATTTCATTTTCTAGAATCAAGAACTTGTAAAAGGCTTTAAGGCCTGAAATAATTCTGGCTTGAGAACGAGCGCTGAAATTCAAATCATATAAGTAAGCTAGGAATCCATCAAAATCTGACCTGGTAAGCTCTGACGGGCTAGCCTTTGATCCAGTTAAATCTAAATACTGTTTAAGTTTACACAAATCCTGTTCGTAAGCTTCAATCGTATTCTTGGACAACGACTTTTCAAGGATTAAGTATTTCTTAAAATTTTTTATGTAATATTCCCAACTCACTCAACCAGTATAATTGTGTCAAGAATAATAAACAAATGTAATTTATGTGCAATCAGACCAGAAAGTTCTGCTCCAACCATTGTTTAATAATAATTATATAGAGGTTTACAACTTCCAACTATATTTACGGTTATGGCGCACAAGCATAAGATTCTAATTCTAAACGGACCTAATTTAAACCTATTGGGTAAGCGCGAGCCAGAAATATATGGAAAGGTTACGTTCGAAGAATATTTTGAAAAATTAGATATTGACTTCTCAGAAGTTGACTTGCATTATTTTCAGAGTAATGTAGAAGGAGAGTTGGTTTCTAAGTTGCACGAAGTTGGTTTTGAATTCAATGGTGTTGTCTTTAATGCAGGTGCTTATACGCATACTTCCGTTGCCATTGCTGATGCCGTTGCAGGAATTTCAGCCCCTGTCATTGAGGTCCATATTTCCAATGTGTTGAGTAGGGAAGAGTTTAGACATGTTTCCTATATGGGAAAGCATTGTTTAGGAGTAATTTCAGGATTCGGGTTGTGGGGATATAAAATGGCAATCCAGGCGTTGTTAACAGAACAAACTAGTTTATAGTTGTAATTCAGAGAATTTCTTTTTCCCTCTTAGATAGTATTCAATTAAAATACTTCGGTTCAATTCTCCTGCTTTGTTAATATTCAAGTTCGTTCCAAGTTTTTTTCTTGTCTTCAAGGTCTTATTAAGTCTTCCGTAAAAATGAACGTGTGCTTTTAGAACTGCCAATAAACATGGTATTTTGCCTCGAAGCACAAAAAGTAATCCGGCTACCCCGTCAACTACCAAACGAAACAGAATTTTAAATAACAAATTGGACGACCGATGATTTTTTACAAGCGTAATTAAACTGTTTCTACAGTTCAGGTAGATTTTTTTAGGATTGTCGTAATCCAAGGTTCCGCCGCCAACATGATATACAGTGCTACCTCCGCAATACCAGATTGAATGGCCAATGTTTTTTAAACGCCAACAAAGATCTATTTCTTCCATATGAGCAAAATAACTTTCGTCAAACCCATTTACTTTGTGAAACGCATCGCTACGTATCATTAAACAAGCACCTGATGCCCAAAATATTTCCCGGTTCTCGTTGTATTGTTTGAGATCGTTTTCACATGTATTTAAAATTCTACCTCTGCAAAATGGTATACCGTCTTTATCAAGAAACCCACCTGCAGCACCAGCATATTCGAAACTTTGCTTATTGGTTTGTGTAAGAATTTTGGGTTGGCACGCAACAATATTTGGGTTCTCGTCCAACATTTTTTTCAGAGGTGTTAGCCAGTTGGGAGTAACTTCAATATCAGAATTCAACAAGAGGTAATATTGAGCTTTGATTTGAGCTAATCCTTCGTTGTAACCACCTGCAAAACCAGTATTTGATTTATTAACCAAGACTTTAACCTTAGGGAAATTTGTTCGCACAAAGCTTACTGAATCGTCAGTAGACGCATTGTCGATAACCCATAATTGCGCATCTTGAGTATACATTTTGACGAAGGGCAAAAATTGCTGCAAGAATTTTTTTCCATTCCAATTCAAAATTACTACGGCAGTTTTTGTCATGCGTTCGCTCAAACTGAATTATCGAGGGTTGTCAAAAAAGTCTCGTCCTGCGCCATTGCCAAAATCCTGCTGTCCTTTGGTCTCTCTTCCATCATCGTCAAGCGAGTCAAACCCAGTATTTCGTTGCTTCAATGCAAGTTGCCATCTTGGGTTCTTAATTTCTCCTAGCATATCGGAATGCAAAAGCACATACGAATCACTTAATAACGACGGATCATAGAAAACAAATCTTCGATTGTTGAATTTGCCGATGTGATAATAATGCCATATTTCGTAAGGATAACAACTCGGTTCATTATCCCGGACTAAGACAGAGTTTGGCTCGCCATACTGAAGGAAAATTCTTCCACGGTCAGTTTCACAACCTTTGAACAGATTATTGCTATATCTATCGTTGATGTCATCTACACGAGTTTTGTATTTCAACCATTCTTCCTCCGGATTTTTTGCACTTCTTGCTTGCCAGAAACTGTAAAAAAATAGTCTTTGGATGGAGTCCGAGGGTAGAAATCCCTTTTTATTTAACATTCTTTTTTCTGTTCTATTGGCGATAGGAGACAAACAAGGCAAGTAATCTAGTAAGTCAGCCGAATCAATGTCTTTTACAAATTGGCCACCGACGGTGAACGATGAAGCAATGTAATTACCAATGGCATTTGATTGCAAATTCATTCTTTCGAATGGAGTTCTTCTCACCGAAATAACTTCATTATTTCTATTTCTAACTTCGGCTACCAGATTGTATTTTCCAGTAGCTAGTTCGGAAATATTAAAGGCACCCATAGTTGTCAACACCTCTTGTGGTTTCTTTCGCAATCGCTTAACATATCGAGGATCCTGGGTTAATGTCTTACTATTTTCTATAAAGGTTGTTAAAAGAAAACCCTCACTTAGTTCTTTAGAGTTATAAACCTCGTAATAGTAGGCTATCTTATTAAACGATTCGTTAAAGTAATTGCTGACTGCAGGAACGATATCATAGCCTCCTTTAGTTAAGTTGCTTATGCTCTTGGGTTCCTTTGATTTTGAATAGGAGTCTACCAGTTCAATATCCGATATGCATGGATGGTCACAAGATCTTACAACTATCGGAATAGAAACCTTTACCGGGATCGCAGATGAGTCACACAGGTCCAATAATTCAACTTCACACAAATAAGCTCCTTCTACAAGACTAAAACGTTGCACGTCCACTAAATCTTGGACAATTCCGCTGTCTGATTTTATTTTTGGTCCTAGGAGGGTGTACTTCTTAAAGTCCACCACGCTGTCTTCTTGAGTGAAGATTTGAGTGATTTGAATTTTAGATTGAACTGAAGTTTCATCAACCTTTTGATAGGAGATGGAAGAACCAAGTACCGAAATATGAGTTTCTAAGTATGGCTTTTTTTCATGTGTTTGAAAGCATTTATGATTTGCAAAAGCAGTTAGGGTGCTTTGACCATTTGCTCCAAATAGCGAGAGTAACGACGCAAAAAATATAATTGCTTTCATACCAAACAAAAATACACTTAAATTCTGTAAACCCAGTATAATCGAAGCAAGCAATGAGTGATCGGGCGAAAAATATATCTGAAATAGGAATAAAAATTAGCGTTTAATCTAAAAGGTTTTATAAATTTGCCGTCCGTTTCGAGATAATCGAAAGGAGAGATGGCAGAGTGGTCGAATGCACCGGTCTTGAAAACCGGCATACTGAAAGGTATCGGGGGTTCGAATCCCTCTCTCTCCGCAGAAGGGGATAAGTTAAAAATAGATTTAACTTGTCCCCTTTTTACTTTTCCCAAGTCCCTGTTATTACCGGGAAATAGCTCAAATATCTTATTGAGTTTTGGGGTTCGACAATTTTTCCCGTCAAAAAATAACTTTTCCATAAATATCGAACCCACGATCTTATGTTTTAAGTGAATGGCTTCGCAGTGGTAGGTTTTCCCGAATGTTCGAGAGTAGATTAAGCCCTGAGGTGGACTTCCTGAAATTGCTTTCATAGCAGACAACCTACAGGGATGTCCTCCATTTGAAATTAACTTCTCAAGCCTTAACCCTGGAATGGAATTCGATTGGGATTTTGGTGACGGAGGATTCGGAACTGGAAGCGGCCTTTCACACTGGTATACAGAACCAGGATTGTATGATGTAACGCTTACAATGACTTCAGCAGAAGGATGTGTGAATACAGAAACTTACGATAGTTATATTACAATTGTTAACCCACCTATAGCTGTATTTACTTACGCACCAACTGATATTACCGTGACGAATACACGTGTACACTTCACAAACGAATCAATGTATGCAGATTCTTACACATGGACTTTCGGAGACGGTTCTCCAACTACAGGAGTTGAGTATCCGGAACATGAGTTCCCTATTTAAGGAGATAAGTCTTATGCGGTGTCATTAATCGCTGAAAGTGATTACGGATGTTCGGATGCAGTTCAGCAAATCATTTACAGTAAAAGATCAGTTGATCTATTACGTTCCGAATACGTTCACACCAGATGGTGATGACTTTAATGAAGGATTTAAACCAATCTTCCTATCAGGAATCGATATCTAAAACTATCACCTGATGAGACCTTTGCACATAAAGTAGTTTGAGATTGTTGATTAAGTTCTGTTGTTGGT
>JAHDGY010000098.1 GCA_020631555.1 Flavobacteriales bacterium
TACTACCCGTAAAAGAAAGTTAAACAACTACACGTACTACACCGGACGCTTACATAGAAGCCAAAATGCGAAAGAAAAATTTTAGCACTAGTCAGATCCAAGAAGCTCGACAAACTCAAGCCATACCAATCCTCCATGAAATGCACCAATGGTTACAAGACGAGATTATCCAAGTGCCAGCCAAAAGTAGCATTGGAAAAGCAATAGCATACACCCTAAATCTTTGGGAAAGACTGGTGCGCTACACAGAAAATGGTGAATACCTCATGGACAACAACCCTATTGAAAATACCATCAGACCGGTAGCCATCGGCAGAAAAAACTACCTCTTTGCCGGAAGTCACAAAGCTGCTCAAAACGCAGCAATGATGCACTCCTTCTTTGGAACGTGCAAACTTAACCGAGTCAATCCACTAGAATGGCTTAACAAACTCTTGAAAAAATACCACAACACAAGGCCAATAAGCTCCAACAACTCCTACCTGTAAAAAAATCGTAATCTTTCTAATGTACTACACCGGAAGTTTACCCTTTTTCGAATAATTTATCACTCCATGCTTCAACGAGCACCGAGCTCAGATTGAAATTTACCCACCGAAATCATCGAACCTAACATTTTCCGGCGGAACTCCCCATTCATCACACATTTGCGTAACCGCATTGTTCATCATAGGTGGTCCACAGAAATAGAATTCAATATCTTCAGGAGCTTCGTGGTTCTTTAAATATTGATCAATCACTGCTTGATGAACAAACCCTAAGAACCCATCACCATTCGGATCATTAATACCCTTCTTTTCCACCCAGTTATCAGACTCAAGCGGCTCCGAAAGAACCAAGTAAAACTTAAAATTTGGAAAATCCTTCTCCAGATCTCTGAAGTAATGAATATAGAATAATTCCGCTCTTGATCGTCCACCATACCAATAGGTAACTTTTCGACCAGTCTTAATTGTCTTAAACAACTCATACAAGTGAGAGCGCATTGGTGCCATTCCGGCTCCTCCACCGATGTATAACATTTCGGCATCAGAGTGGTTAATAAAAAATTCGCCATATGGGCCCGAAATAGTAACCTTATCCCCTTCCTTACAATTAAAAATATATGAAGACGCAACACCTGGATTAACATCCATCCAAGCATTCTTATTTCTATCCCAAGGTGGCGTAGCAACCCTAACATTCAACATAATTCTTCTTCCTTCAGCTGGATAAGAGGCCATTGAGTAGGCCCTAACAACTTCTTCGTCATTTTTCATAACCAACGGCCACAGACCAAATTTATCCCAATCTGCTTTGAACTTTTCTGGTTCACCTGGATGATCCTGTGGATGTGCACTAATATCCATGTCGCTGTACTTCACTTCACACTTAGGAATTTTAATCTGAATATATCCACCAGCTTTATAATCCATATCTTCAGGAATTTCTACAATAAATTCCTTAATAAAAGTGGCAACATTAAAATTGGAAACAACCTTTGCCTCCCATTCTTTAATGCCCATTACCTCCTCAGGTACCTCGATCTCCATGTCTTCCTTTACCTTTACCTGACACCCTAATCTAATGCCACTAGCAATCTGTTTTCTAGAGAAATGCGGCTCCTCTGTTGGTAAAATACTCCCTCCACCTTTATGAACATGACATTCGCACTGAACGCATGTTCCACCACCTCCGCAAGCAGATGGTAGAAAAATCCCATTACTTCCTAGTGTAGAAAGCAAGGTTTCACCTGCATCCACATCAAGTTCCTTATCTCCATTGATCGTTATCTTGACTTTGCCAGAAGAAACTAATTTGGCCTTAGCAAATAACAATAACCCAACTAGGGCCAAAATAACGACTAAGAATACTACTACAGTAAGAGCTATAATCATCTTAAATTATCTTTATCTATTTCAGAATCCAAGAAATCCAAGGAACGCAAGTCCCATTAATCCAGTTAATATAAAAGCCATCCCCACACCTCTAACAGGAGGAGGAATATGTGAATAACGAATCTTTTCGCGAATAGCAGCGATTGCCACTACTGCAATAAACCAACCAATACCCGATCCAAAACCATAAGTAAACGATTCACCAATTGAGAAAAACTGCTTTTGCTGCATAAACAAAGCACCACCTAAAATGGCACAGTTTACCGCTATTAGTGGAAGAAAAATCCCTAGAGCACCATACAGTGCCGGTGAAAACTTTTCTACAATCATTTCAACTAACTGCACTATTGAGGCAATTACTGCTATGAACATTATAAAACTCAAAAAACTTAAATCGACATCGGCATACTCCGATCCTAACCAACTTAAAGCTCCTTCCTGAAGCACATAAGTATCAAGCAACCAGTTAACAGGAACAGTTACAGTAAGTACAAAAATTACCGCTGCTCCTAATCCTACAGCCGTCTTTACCGTTTTTGAAACCGCCAAATATGAACACATTCCAAAAAAGAATGCAAAAATCATATTTTCAACAAACGCGCTTCTAATAAACAAACTAACCAAATCCATAATTTACTAGTTTCTTATTTTAATGCTCAATTAATTGTGGACTCCTAGTTTTTTGAATCCAGATATAAATTCCTACAATTACCAGCGATGAAGGCGGTAATAGCATGAGTCCATTGTTCTCATAGCCGAACTGATACAAACCAGTACCATCCGCCATACTTCCGAAAATCTCAATTCCCATTAACTTACCTGATCCAAACAATTCTTTGAAAAAGGCAACTATAACCAACACTAGCCCATATCCTAACCCATTTCCTACACCATCAAGAATTGATGGCCATGGCTTATTACCAAGTGCAAAAGCTTCTAATCTTCCCATTATTATACAGTTAGTAATAATTAGCCCAACGAATACGGATAATTGCTTACTAACATCATAGACAAACGCCTTTAACACCTGATCAACGATAATTACCAGAGAGGCTACAACAACAAGTTGTACAATAATCCTAATTCGGCCAGGAATCAAATTCCTTAACAAGGAAACCAAAAGGTTACCGGCTATCAAAACCGCCATAACTGACAGTGACATGACAAATGCATTTTTAAGCTGGACAGTTACCGCTAATGCAGAACAAATTCCTAAAACTTGAATCGTAACCGGATTATTTTCATTCAACGGATCGCTAATTAGCTGCTTATTCTTCTTTGAAAATAGCGGCTCTTTTTCTGCTACTTCACTCATTTCAATTCATTTAATTTAGGTATACCTACATAATAAACTTCCAATGCTCGCTTCAACATTTCATCTACACCAGCAGATGTAAACGTTCCACCTGAAATTCCATCTACAGATTGAGCGTCCAACTCTTGACTTCCCGGCTTCACCACAACAATTGGGGAATAAGCCCCTGCCTTGTCAATGCTTTTGCCTTGGTCTTCCAAAAACTGATCTTCAAACCAATCTTCAGCAATCTCGGACCCAAGACCTGCTGTTTCAGCTTTGTGATCGAATACAGCACCACAGATACTTTTACCATCCGAATCCAAACATACATAACCCCATATTGCATCCCAAAGTCCTACACCTGCGCAAGGCATAACATACTTTGTATGGCCTTCTACGTTAAGCACGTAAAGCGGATATTGTTGAACTGATTTAATTGCTTGCTGCTCCAAAATCTTTGCCTCGTTATCAAGTCCAGAAGTTGCTTTCCAGGCTTTGTTAAATTTTTTGAAAGCCTTGTTAATGTCCATGTTAAAGCAATCTGAAGTATCCTTCGTATCAACAGGTCCACTTTTAACCGTACCAGGAATTACATTCCCAGAACCATCTAATAGCATTCTCTGCACTACAATTTCCTCAAACAATTCTTGAGCTTCTGAACGAGTAATCATCGATGAAGGATCAGCTCCCTTGACCTGCGCGGCTGCAAGAATATACTGCTTCTTTTCATTCTTTTTATTCTCCTCGATTGGCCCTTTAAGCGCCGTAGCGACAACGGCCAAAACAGTTCCAACAACCAAAACCATGGCAATTGAAAAACCTAAAACATATCCGTTACTATCTTTATTCAAAGCCATGACTATGCGATTTGCAATCGTTTTTTCCTTCTTTTAATATTGAATGATATAACCATATGATCAATCATTGGTGCCATCACGTTACCAAACAAGATAGCAAGCATTACCCCTTCTGGATAAGCAGGATTAGCAATTCGAATCAAAATTGCAAGAAATCCACAAATAAACCCGTAAATCCATTTGCCAGAATTTGTTTGTGACGCCGTGACAGGATCTGTAGCCATAAAAACAAGTCCGAACATAAATCCTCCCAGCATCAACTGTGTTATAGGATCAAGTCCCATAAATTGAGAAGTATCACCACCAACGACGTTTAACAACAGGCCCATACTTAACCCCCCAACAAAAAACGAAACCATGATTCTCCAACTTGCAATGCCTGTCCACAATAGTATTATTGCTCCTATTAGACAACATAATGCAGAAGTCTCCCCCACGGAACCTGGTATGGTACCGATAAACGCTTCCATTACACTAGGTGTCTTTTCAGACAGTTCTGCAATTTGGGTTCCAAGCTGATCAACTAATCCCTGGTTTCCAGCATCCGCAGCGGCAGACATCTCGGCTTGATACTTTTGTATAGTAGCCAAATCGCCTAAAGGTGTCGCTCCAGTATGACCATCAATCCACACTTTGTCACCAGACATTTTAGTTGGATGAGCGAAAAACAAAAATGCTCTTGCCGTTAGCGCAATGTTCACCACATTCATACCCGTTCCACCAAAAATTTCTTTTCCTATAAGAACTGCAAATGCAGTAGCAACACCCACCATCCATAGCGGAACATCAACAGGCATTATCAGTGGAATTAGCATTCCAGAAACCAAGAATCCCTCCTGAATCTCGTGTCCGTTCTTAATGCAGAATATAAATTCAACGCCTAATCCCACACCATATGAAACCACTATTAAAGGAAGAACCTCAATTAAGCCATATAGAAATTTTTCCATCATGGAAACGTCCGGAGTTCCTTCTGCTAAATAAAACTGATGTCCAACATTCCACATCCCGAATAACAAGCACGGCACCAACGCAATGATAACTGTCATCATTGTTCGTTTTAAGTCTATACCGTCCCGAATATGTGATCCAGACTTAGTGGTATGATTTGGCGTAAAAGCAAACGTGTCTAACGAATCAAAGATTGGCCAGAATTTTTTCAGCTTTTCATTTCCCTCTACAGCTTCTTTCTGTTTATTTAAAATATTTCTAAGAAATTTCACCTCTGCGAAAAATTAATTTTACAAACATTCTTCATTGATCAAATCAAGTCCAGATCGAACGGTGCTCTGCACATCTATCTTTGATGTGCACACAAATTCGCACAAGGCAAAATCCTCTGGAGCGACTTCATAAATACCCAAATTTTCCATGCCATCAATATCATTTGTTATGATTGCTTTAACCAAGTGAACTGGGTAAATATCCATTGGCATCACTTTTTCATATTGACCAGAAACAACAAATGATCTCGGTTCTCCATTCAAGTTAGTATCCAAAGCATACTGTTTATTAGGCATCAACCAAGAGAAGTAGCTTCTGCTCATAGAGAACTTTTTCAATCCTGCACCTAACCATCCTTCAGTTAACAAAAACTTAAATCGATCGCCTTCAGGCAAAACAGTAACCTGAGAATGATAATGACCTAAATAACCATCAACAGCAACTTGATCTCCAGTAAGAGGGTTTCCAGAAACATAACGCAGGTTGCCCCCCTTTACATTTCCGTCAACCAACGAACTAATTTTAGCACCGATATTGGTTCTAACATAAGTTGGCTTGTCAACCTCCGATCCAGTTACTGCTACATATTTCGTTGTGTCGTACCGACCCGACAAGAAAAGTCTACCAATAATGGCCACATCTTGAGGGTTTACATACCAAACGTATTCACCTTTATTAATTGGATCTAAATGATGAATTTGAACTCCAACGTTCCCCGCAGGATGGGGGCCAGAAAAAGTATTCTTTTGAACTCCCTGAACAGATGAATATAACTCTCGTGATTTTCCACCAGAGGTATTTAAGTGGACCTTTCCATCTGTAAATCTAGAAAGACCCTCAACACCAGCCTTAAAGGCTTCCATTTGATCTTTGAGAATAAAACTGTAATCCGGAGCCAACGGAGATGAATCAAAAGTCGATATAACTATAGCCTTCGGAGTATTGGCAGGATTAGCAACAATATCAATCGGCCTTTGCCGCACAAATGACCAAGCTCCAGTTTCCATTAGGAAAACTTTAACATCCTCTCCCGTCATGTTTTTCGGATCCCTAGGACCGAATTCCTGAAACTGATTGGTAGTATCTGCCTTTAAACGAATTTCTAAAATTCTTCGTTTTGCACCACGCACAATCTCCGTGATTTCCCCACTTACAGGCGCAGTATATAATATTTGTTCATTGTACTTATCGAAGAAGACAGGAGAGCCTGCTTTAACCCGATCACCAACTTTCACTTGTAACTTGGGAGTTAGCCCATGAAAATCCGGTGGTTTAATTGCAAACACATCCGACCTCGGAGCATCAACAACAGACAGCTCAGCGCTTCCTTTCAAACCAATGTTCAAGCCTTTTCTAATCTTGACGGCTTTAGACATAGTGTATAAACTTTGGTTAGATTAATTTCGAGGGTAAAATTAATAAGTTGAATGATTGTAGCAAGTGGTAACCTAAGGATATTGTGTATTGAGTGCAAAAAAAGTTAACCTGTAATTCATCGTTCATTTCCTTAACTTCGATCAATCCTTTTTTCGATTAATTTTTGGCACAAAAACGGCTGATCCTGAATTATATTTTTAATAGCACCTTGAATTATTGTGTCAACTATAGAGAAGTTTGAAAATATGAATAGATTTTTTTTCAGAATAATAATACTCTTGGGCGCGTACTTTACGTCTAATTCAATCGGAAATACCGTTCATTCTGCTTCCTTTGTCTCCGATTTGCTGAAAATCGATTCGGTTTATGATCAAAACATTAGAACGGTCCTTTTTTATAGGTCAGGAGATCAGTTAAGTGGGCCAGAAATTAAACTAAATTCTGGGGAGCGGCTCACCTTACGATTTGATCAAATGAGCACAGATGCTAAAGATTATTACTACTCCATTGAGCACTGTAACCATTTGTGGCAACCTTCTGATTTAATGGAAATTGATTATTTAACAGAATTACCCCCATTTCAATTACTAAACAACAATGTGTCGTTTACTGAATTTCAGCCATATACTCACCATTTTCTTGAACTACCCAATGATCAATTATCTATTATAAAATCAGGATTCTATCTTCTAACAGTATTTGAGGATAGTGATCCGGAACAAATTGTTTTAACGAGAAGATTTGTGGTGTACGAAAATCAAATAAGTATTTCACCAAGAGTAAGAAGGCCTTCTAATGTTAATGACCGTGAATATCGACAAGAAGTCGACTTTTCCTTGAATTGCGGAGACAATAATTTTGCGGATGCATTTTCAAATTTTCATATCACAATTCGCCAAAACCGAAGATGGGATAATGCAAAAACTGGATTTACGCCGATCTACGTAAAAGGCCGTGAACTGGTTTATGATTATTCAAAAGGAAATGTATTCGACGGAAATAATGAGTTTCGAAATTTTGATATAACCGATCTTCAAGTAAAATCTCCTTTTATTTTGGACTATGTTTGGAAAGACTCCAATTTCGTAGCGCTTCTAAAACCAGAAGATCGCCGCACATTTAGACAATACTATTCCGATCCTGATATCAATGGAAATAGAGTTATTAGAACGGCAAACAGGACCGAACAACACACTGAATCAGAGTACATCAAGACGGTATTTAGCCTTAAGGTTCCACAAGAATATAAAAACGGAGATATCTATATTTTTGGTGCACTTTCGGATTGGAAATGTCAGCCACGTTTTAAAATGATCTACGATCCTAAGCTTTCTATATATCAATGCGTGTCAACAATTAAACAGGGGTACTATAATTATTATTATGCTTTTTCTAACTCAATTAAATCTACCCCGGATATTTCTTTTTGCGAAGGAACTCACTTCGAAACAGAAAACAATTATGACATTTTAGTATCTTATTCTGATCCAAAACAAGGATACGATCGAGTAATTGGTATAAAACATTTTAAATCAATATATAACAACTAATTAATAGAGCCTTTGCACATAAACTAGTTTTAACCCCTAATTTGAACTAATAGAGGACCAAATAGATTTTGGTTTTGAGGACAATTAATACCCCAACAGGGGTATCGTTTTTGAGTTTTCTCATCATTTTCTTCAAATTCCATCCAGCAGCAGCTAGAAATGCATTGATTTGTGGTGATTCTGGAGCTTTGAGATAATTTTGAGCCATTCGAAAATCTGTTTTGAAGTGTCCGGTCACTGGTTCAATAGCGGCTCGCCTTCGAAACTTACTTCTCTTTTTTCGTTTTTGGTAGACGGAATCTCTTTTCAAAGGTTTGTTGTCAGGAGTAGATACCATGGTTTTTCCGATTTGCTTTTGTCCTTTGCCTCCACTGGACTCTTCTACCTTTATCTGGACACTATAGTTAAGCATGAATTAATATGTTTAAGTGATGGGAAGAGGAAGACGTTATTACAGCAAGGAGTTCAAATTGAAAGCTGTTGAATTAAGCAATGTTCGGGGTAATGCACGAGAAATTGCGGAAGAACTGGGGATTAAAGCCGACTTGATTTATCGTTGGCGCAAAGAGCTTTCAAGCAAATCTCATTTAGCATTTAGCGGTAAGGGCAATGCCCAACTGAGCAAAGAACAAATGGAATTAAAGCAGCTGCGCAAGAAAT
>JAHDGY010000015.1 GCA_020631555.1 Flavobacteriales bacterium
CTAAACAACAAACCGAGATTGGAATATTTCAATGGATTGAAACATGGTACAATCGCAATCGAAGACATTCCGCTTTGGGAAAGCTAACTATTTGCGAATTCAATAATCTAAATAATATCAAAAATGTCGCTTAACTAATTTGTCTACTTTTTTGTAGGAAGTACAAGTACCTTATGGATAGTGGATTAGATTGTAAATTGGGTTGATCTAAAGAGAGTTAATAAACAAACGAAAAACGGTCAACAGAATTCTGTTGACCGTTAATTTTTTCAGTTGTCCCACTAGGGCTCGAACCTAGACTCTTCTGAACCAAAATCAGACGTGTTGCCAGTTACACCATGGGACAAATTGCGGGCGCAAATATATAAAAGTTTTACACTACTGATACAAAGATTTTAAGGAGGTTATTCATAATAATTTCCGAAAAAATGCGTATAGACTTGGTTTTTTAGTAAATAGAGTATATTTTTGATTTAAAACGATTGATTATGGATGGTAGAAAAAAATTCGGATTTTTGGGGTTGATGTTTTTATCTCTTTGTTTGATTGTAGCATCTTGTACCAAGGAGCCTGTGCTGGAGCCAAATGGGACTGAAGATGGTGGAATTCTTAAGTCTGGAGAGGTTGAAGGTGTTAGCGATCATGACGAGATTGGTACTATCATTGACGGAGGCGAGTACGAAGGATCAGAAACTGATGAAGAAGACACCTACACTGAGGAAGATGGAATTGGAAATAGTATTTCCGGAGGTAGAGATGAAGTAGAAGACGAGCAAGAAGATGAAGGGGACGGAGGAATTTAATCTGGCGACTTCGGGTTGTTAATTAAATTAATCCAAGAAAATATTTAGAGGGCGCGGTTAGCGCCCTTTTTTTGTTTCTCTATTCTTCTTCGGGTTTGATTCCATTCCAGCCTTGAGCTTTCAATTCAATACTATGTCCATCTTTAAGAATTAAATTTTCTCCGAAAGACTTATCTGTGATGTGGCCAATTACTGTCATATGGGGATTACCTTTTATTTTGTCAAAATCTTTGGTGCTAACCGTGAAAAGTAGTTCATAATCTTCTCCGCCATTTAGAACCACTGTTGTTGGGTTCAGATTAAAGTCTATTGCTAGTTGCACGGTAGTTGGATCAATTGGAAACTTGTCTTCGTAAAGGTTTACACCGACTTGAGAGGCTTCACAAATGTGTTTTATTTCAGATGATAAGCCATCAGAAATGTCGATCATGCTAGTAGGAGTAACTTCAAGCTCATTAAGAAATCTAATTATATCTGCCCTAGCTTCTGGTTTTAGCTGGCGTTCCAAAACGTAGTCATTCCCGTCGAGATCAGGTTGAATGTTCGGGTTAGCTTTCCAAACTGTTTTCTCTCGGTTTAATAATTGAAGGCCCATATAGGCACTGCCTAAATCACCTGTTACAACAACCAAGTCGTTGTCGTTAGCTCCTTTGCGACAAAATGCACTATTAGGAGTTGTTGTTCCGAGTGCGGTGATACTTATAACAAGTCCAGTTTCGGAACCGGTGGTATCGCCACCTATGATGTCTACTCCGTATGTGTCACATGCCAAAGTAATTCCTTGATACAGCTCGTCAACGGCCTCAATGGAAAACTTGCTTGAAATTCCTAAAGACACGGTGATTTGCTGTGGTTTTCCACCCATTGCAATAATGTCCGATAAATTCACAACGACTGATTTATATCCCAGGTGTTTCAACGGGGTATAGCTTAAATCAAAGTGAATTCCTTCCAGAAGCAAATCGGTGCTAATTAAAGTTTCTTGGTCAGCATCATATTTAACTATTGCGGCATCATCTCCTATTCCCTTAACAGTAGACTTGTTTCGGATTGTTACTTTTTCCGTCAAATGATTGATTAGGCCGAATTCGCCCAGAGTACTAATTGGCGTTTGCGTTTCATTCGTATTCATGGGCCAAAGATAGAAGCAATTGAGGTTGAATAAGGTTTATCTACCAAATAATCAGAGGGGCGAAGGGCAAGGGGCTTTATTGGATGGAATAAACGTTTGGGCTAGTGATCCAATTTAGGTAACTTTGCACAATTATTTGGCTTTATTTAAAACGGGTCTAAATAGATAAAGTATGATTACTGTAACCGATAGTGCAAAGCAAGAAGCTCAAAAATTGATGTCGCAGGACGGTAAAGAAGGATACTTCATTCGTGTTGGTGTTAAGGGCGGAGGCTGTTCTGGCTTGATGTATGAGCTGGATTTTGATAATCAGGAAAAAGAAGGAGACAAATCGTTTGAGCACAACGGGGTCAAAGTTGTGGTTAATAAACAAAGTTATTTGTATCTGGTCGGAACCACTTTGGATTTTAGCGGAGGGTTAAACGGAAAAGGGTTTGTATTTAGTAATCCAAATGCTGACCGGACCTGTGGGTGTGGTGAAAGCTTTTCAATTTAATATGATTCAATAGACCAATTTTAAGGTAAGGATGGGATATACAGAGGAAGAGTTAAAACAAGACCTAGAGAATAAAGAATACGAGTTTGGTTTTGTTACCAATGTTGAGTCGGATAAAGTTGCTCCTGGATTAAATGAAGAAGTGATTCGGACTATTTCTCAAAAGAAGAATGAACCTGATTGGCTGCTTGATTTTAGACTTAAAGCGTTCAAAATTTGGCAGAAAAAGGCAGAACCAGAATGGGCGCATGTTGATTACGAAAAGCCCGATTTTCAAAGTATTAGCTATTATTCTGCTCCTAAACAAAAGAAAGAGTTAAAGAGCCTAGACGAGGTAGATCCTGAGATTCTTAAAACCATGGATAGGCTAGGAATTTCTTTGGAGGAACAGAAACGCTTAAGTGGAGTTGCGGTTGATTTTGTTTTAGATTCAGTTTCGGTGGCAACATCTTTCAAGGAAAAACTCGGTGAGCTCGGGATAATTTTTTGTTCATTTAGTGAAGCGGTTCAGGAACATCCTGAATTGGTAAGAAAGTATTTAGGAACAGTAGTTCCGACGACGGACAATTTTTATGCGGCACTAAATTCCGCTGTTTTTACCGATGGTTCATTTTGTTACATTCCAAAGGGAGTTAGATGTCCGATGGAATTGTCGACCTACTTTAGAATAAATGAAGCAGGAACAGGCCAGTTTGAAAGGACCTTGGTTGTTGCAGATAAAGAGAGTTATGTAAGTTATTTGGAGGGATGTACGGCTCCACAAAGAGATGAAAACCAATTACATGCCGCAGTTGTGGAGTTGATAGCTCTAGATGACGCGGAAATAAAATATTCGACAGTCCAGAATTGGTATCCTGGGGACAAAGAAGGCAAAGGTGGGGTATTCAACTTTGTGACAAAAAGAGGAGTTTGCCATAAAAACTCAAAGATCTCATGGACTCAGGTTGAAACCGGTTCAGCTGTGACTTGGAAGTACCCTTCTTGTATTTTGAAAGGAGACAATTCAATCGGAGAATTCTATTCTGTTGCAGTAACGAACAATTTGCAACAAGCGGATACGGGAACAAAGATGATCCACATAGGAAGAAATACTTCGAGTACCATAATTTCTAAAGGAATTTCTTCTGGTAAGAGTCAAAACTCCTATCGGGGATTGGTTAAAATTGCCAAGAGTGCCCAAGGTGCTAGAAATTTTTCTCAGTGTGATTCGCTGCTGATGACAGATACTAGTGGTGCGCATACATTTCCATACATCGAGTGTGAAAACGCGTCTGCAAAAATAGAACATGAGGCCACAACAAGTAAAATAGGAGAGGATCAAATTTTCTATTGTTTGCAAAGGGGAATAGATGAGGAGAAAGCCATTAGCCTAATTGTAAATGGTTATGCTAAAGAAGTATTGAATAAGCTTCCTATGGAATTTGCTGTAGAGGCGCAAAAGTTATTGGAAATAAGCCTAGAAGGGTCAATTGGATAAAACAGTCAAACAATGCTTGAAATAAAGGAATTACGGGCAGAAATTGCCGGCAAGGAAATTTTGAAAGGGATTAACCTTTCTGTAGGGGCCGGTGAGGTTCATGCAGTTATGGGGCCCAATGGTTCAGGAAAAAGTACATTGTCGGCCGTGTTAGCAGGGCGTGATGATTATGAAGTTACTGGAGGAGAGGTTGTTTATCAAGGGAAGGATTTGCTTGATATGGACCCGGAAGAGCGGGCTTGGGAAGGTGTTTTTCTTGCTTTTCAGTATCCTGTAGAAATACCAGGGGTTAGCAATTTAAATTTTTTGAAGGCTGCAATTAATTGCAAGAGAGAACATCTAGGCCAGGAACCTATCTCTGCTAAGGAATTTTTAGGAATGGTCAAGGAGAAGTCTAAGTTAGTTGAATTGGATTCAAAGTTAGCCAATCGCGCAGTCAACGAAGGATTTTCTGGGGGCGAGAAGAAGCGAAACGAAATTTTTCAGATGGCCATGCTAGAACCCAGTCTTTCTCTCTTAGATGAGACGGATTCGGGGTTAGATATAGACGCCTTAAGAATAGTTGCAAATGGAGTTAATACCTTGAAGAGTAGTAATACGGCTACTGTGGTGGTAACACATTATCAAAGGTTATTGGATTACATCGTTCCAGATTATGTTCACGTTTTATTTGACGGAAGAATCGTGAAAACTGGTGGTAAGGAGCTAGCTCTTGAATTGGAGGAAAAGGGTTACGATTGGATTAAGAATGAACAGGTAGAAGTATAGAGAATGGCATCTGTAATTGAGAATTTAGTCAATATTGCGGATAAAGCCCGTAGGGTAAGCGGTTTAATCCCATCTGATTCTTTAGAAAGATTGTTGGCTAACAATGTACCTTCTAGATTTGACGAAGAGTGGAAATACACCAATGTTGGCAAGGTATTGAAGCAGGATTGGACTGGTCAGGCAGTATATGATGAAGCAAACATTGAGCGGTTTTTGTTCAATGATTTTGATGGCCATTTGGTTGTTTTGGTAAATGGAACTCTAGATCTTAGTTTATCTTCATTTAGTCAAGAAGATGGTTTGACCATTAAGCCTTTGGTTGAGGCTTCGCAGGAAGAATTGGCATTGAAGACTGTTGAAATTCAACAGGGGCTTTTTATTGATCTTAATGGGCATGGTTGTTCAGGTGGGGTTTTTCTTCATGTAGATAAAGGAGTTAAGGTGTCTAAGCCTGTTCACATCATCAATTTTTTGAATGGGGAAGGGTCAATGACTCAATCTAGGAATATTTTTGTTATTGAATCTTTTGGACAATGCGATGTAATTGAAACCTTTTGCAATGAATCGGGGGATAGAACTTTTCGAAATTCGGTTGCGGATTTTGTAGTGAAGGATGGTGGCCAGCTGCAGTATGATAAGGTGCAGCAAGACGGAATAGCTGGACATCATGTGGCGACAGAGCGTGTGCATCAAAGCAGGGACAGCAGATTCGGAATTAATTCAATTACCTTGGGTGGTAAGTTTGTTAGAAACAATTTGGAAATTGTTGTTGAGGGTGAAAATTGCCATTCCGAATTGAATGGTGTTTATTTGTTGAAGGGTAAGCAACATGTTGATAACCATACCAAGGTAGATCATAGAAAGGCTCATTGTACTTCAAGTGAATTATATAAGGGTATTATTGACGATCAAAGCACTGGAGTTTTTAATGGAAAGGTTTTGGTTCGTGAGAATGCTCAGAAAATAGAAGCTTACCAGCATAATAGTAATGTTTTACTGTCGGACTTTGCTGCAATAAATGCAAAGCCGGAGCTGGAAATATACGCGGACGATGTCAAGTGCAGCCATGGGTCAACCACTGGGCAATTGGATGAAGAGGCGTTATTTTATCTACGATCCCGTGGAATTTCTGAATCTTTGGCGAAACAAATCTTGGTTCGGGCCTTCGTATCTGAAGTGATTGAAGAGATCAAAAACCTTTATGTTAAAGATAAAGTTGCTGAATTGATTGATAAGCACTTTTCGGTGTGACGCGAAAGCCTAATGAACCGGAAGGCGTAAACCTAAAAGAGCATACTATGGAATTTGGACAGGACCTTAGAAGCGATTTTCCAACTTTAGCGCGATCAGTGCGTGGTAGCAGATTGTCCTACTTGGATAATGGCGCCACTTCTCAAAAGCCGCTACAGGTTATTCAAGTGGTAAGGAAATTCTACGAAGATCAGAATAGCAATATTCATCGCGGTGTTCATTTCCTCAGTCAGGAAGCCACAAGTTTATATGAAGAGGCGCGCGAAAAGATCAGGAAGTTTATAAATGCGGGTTCATTCAAGGAAGTAATAATCACATCGGGAACTACTGAGAGTATCAATTTGGTGGCTGACTGCCTCGAACGGTCTGAATTAAGAGCTGGTGATGAGGTTCTGATTTCGCATATGGAGCACCATAGTAATATTGTGCCTTGGCAGATGATTTGCGAGCGTATTGGCGCAAACTTGAAGGTGATCCCCATAAATGAAATTGGAGAGCTTAAAACGGAGGAATTTGATCAGTTGTTCAACGAAAGGACCAAGCTCGTTGCAGTAACCCACGTTTCGAATTCTTTGGGCACAATTAACCCTGTCCAACGAATAATTCGTTTGGCGAAATCCGTGGGTGCAAAAGTACTACTTGATGGAGCGCAGGCTGTTCCCCACTTTTCGGTGGATGTAAAGGAACTAGATTGTGATTTTTATGCGTTTAGCGCACACAAAATGTTTGGGCCAACTGGAGTCGGTGTACTCTATGGCAAAAAGGCGATTTTAGACAAGCTGCCTCCATACAAGGGAGGTGGAGATATGATCGAGTCCGTTAGTTTTGAAAAGACCACGTACAACCAATTACCACATAAGTTTGAGGCCGGAACACCAAATATTTGTGGAGTTTTGGGGCTTGGAGCGGCAATTGATTATATTAATGAAATTGGTTATTCTACAATTGAAAAAATGGAGAAGTCGGTTTACGATTATGCCATGAGTGAATTGAAACAAATAGATCAAATTCGTTTTGTTGGACGGGCCGAACATAAAGTGGGGGTTATTTCGTTTTTGATGGGTGGGAGTCATCCCTATGATGTAGGTACAATTTTGGATCAGATGGGTGTAGCAGTTAGAACTGGCCATCATTGCACTCAGCCGCTTATGGATCGTTACAATATTCCTGGAACAATTAGAGCGTCACTGGCTTTTTATAACAATCAACAGGATATTGATGCCCTTGTCGAAGGGTTGAAAAAGTCAATAAAGATGCTGGGGATTTAATTTTCAGAAAAGGAAGACAGCCATTTAACGGCGTCATCTTCTGAATTAAATGCTTTAACAGGATGTTCTGGCCGATCGACTTTGATATAATGATTGGCCAAAATTCTATTTGGCAATTCTTCTACTAAAAAAGCTTCGGCACTTCTTAAGTCCGCGCTTTGTCTGCGAGCCAGAAATTTCCGTGCTTTCTTTGATACTTTAATGTATCCTGAACGTGCATCTGTCAAAATAGGAACTGTTTTACCTCCTGCTAAACGTTCAACGATCAAATGTATCTGAAGCACGTCTCGAAGCTGCAAACTAATTTCGCTATTAGACCGAATTCTTACAAATTGTTTTTCTTCGTTATAGCTTATTTGAAGTTTTCTAAACTCAACCATTGCTTTATACCCTTTTTATACTCTTAAAACTAAAACCTTTGCGGTTGCCCTTCGTGGGTACTGAAATATAATGTTGGAATTGCGCGAATTTAAAAATAAAAGGCTTTCAAAGAAAGTGATTTGCCACTTGTCCTTGATTTTGCAATTCGAAAACTAGTGATTAGGCTAGTTCAGGTACTTCTTCTTCGGTAGGAGTGGGTGCTTCTAAGGTATTGCTCATCCATTTTGCGGTTTCCTTTGCAATAATGTCTTTTACGGTTTCTACTAACATTTCAAATGCCTTGTGGCCGCCATAATGAGCGGATTTCGTAAGAAATAGGTGTTTTTCGCGTTTCAACATTTCGGCTGCTGAGCGGTATTCAACCCAAAGTTCCTCGTACTTTTTCAATGAAATAAAGCCGGTGATTGCAGCAATAATTACACCGATTCCTCCCATAATGTGGGTTATTTCAAGATGGTTTTCATCTACGAAATTACCCAGAAATGGAATCGTGAGTGCAAGACAGATTTCAAGAAACTTTAGTCTGTGAAACCACTTTTTGCAGGATCCGCTTTTACGGTCGTACCATTGAATTTGATCTTCGAGACGGGTAGAGATATATTGGTCTTGGTCCATAGGGTTTAGGGTCGTATCATTTGTACTCGTGAGGCTGTTAACAGCAAGTACATTGCAAATTAACTATTTTATTATCGTTTTAAGCAGGTTGTACATTTTGTCGTCTGTTATTGTGCATCCTTTGTTCAGCAAATCAAACAGCTCTTCTTCTCGTGTTTTTCGGTACGACTTTTTAGCTTGAAACGCAGTTAAATTTGTGAAATTACCTTGCAAGGCTTGTGCTATTTGATCTCTATCTTGTAAGTCAAAAGTATCTGACTTTAGAGCTATGAGGTGGGCTTCTGAATCGCTAAAATGAAAAATTTTGTAATCCGATGAAGAGGAGTGCTCGATGTAGAAAATTTTGGATAATGATTTTTCTATTGCTACGTCGCTAAACTTCTCAAGATAGAGTTCGGCATCATTTGGAGATTCTTTTTTGATTTGCTCCCATCTTGGCGCGTCAATGCCGTTGGAAACTAAGAATTGAATGAATTCTGGTCGTAATTCTTCTAATTCTTCGTTGGTCAATTTTCGGTACTTCATAGTTCTTTACAGAAATATATCGACAGGAAACGAAGAGAGCTTCAACGAAACGAAGAAGCTCTCTTGTTGAGGTCTCGAGCGGATTCGAACCGCTGTAGATGGTTTTGCAGACCACTGCCTAGCCACTCGGCCACGAGACCATTGGTCGCAAAAATACTAATAAGAACGTATTTCGCAACTACTCTTCGATGGTAATGGAAACATAGCCCACGTTACCATTGATCGGCGGATTTAATTTTTTTATTTCTAGTTGTACCAATTGTACTGACATTAATTCGGTTTTACAGCGGTTTACGATTCGTTGGCCAGCGTGTTCAATTAATTTGGAAGGTATTGCCATTTCTTGTTTCACAATGGCATTCACATCAACGTAATCTATCGTTTTAGTCAAATCGTCATTAGCGCTAGCTTCTTTAAAATCAGTTATTAAGGTGATGTCAATTAAGTAGTTGCTTCCAACTATTGACTCTTCCTTCATGCAACCGTGATAACTAAAACAGGATATATCTTTAACGGATATTTTGTGCATGTAAAATTGATTTTATACTTCAGAGACGATTGCAATCCCAGATCTTAATCGGTTCAGAGTTTCTTGTTTTCCGACTAATTCTGAAATTTCAAACATAGACGGACCCATTGCTTTACCGGTTACTAGCAGTCTGAAAAGCGGCAGAACAGTGCCCATTCCCAGTTCCGTTTGTTGCAAAAACTCTTTGAAAGAAGCTTCTATTTTTTCTGCTTCAAAATTTGTTATGGAATCGAAATGAGTGGCCAAATTTTGCATTATTTCAGCGGATGAATCTTTCCATTTTTTCCGGATAGTTTTTTCATCAAAGGTCTTTGGAGCGTCAAAGAGATAATCGACCTCTAACAAATCATTGATGAATGAGGCCCTTTCTTTCATTAAGCTTGCAATTCGGGCTAATTTTTCTTCAGGAATTTCTGTATCCACTAATGGCATAAGGAGTTTAGCAAGTTCTTGATCCGATTTACTCCGCAAATACTGCTGATTATACCACTTAGCTTTTTCGGGGTCAAATTTAGCTCCGCTTTTGCTCACGCGGTCAAGGGTAAATGCTTTCACTAGCTCTTCCAATGAAAATATTTCTTCAGGTGTTCCAGGGTTCCACCCTAGAAACGCGAGCATATTCACGAATGCCTCAGGAAAGTACCCTTGATCTCTGTAGCCTGAATAAGTTTCTCCTTCTTGGGTCAACCAATTAAGAGGAAATACAGGAAAGCCAAGTCTATCACCATCCCTCTTACTTAATTTACCGTTGCCATCTGGCTTAAGAATTAGTGGAAGATGTGCAAATTGTGGGGTATTCTCGGTCCAGCCCAAATATTTGTACAAAAGCACGTGGAGAGGTGCAGAAGGCAACCATTCTTCACCCCTAATGACGTGAGAAATTTTCATAAGATAGTCGTCAACAACATTAGCTAGGTGATAAGTCGGCATGTTGTCGGCTTTCAGAATAACCTTGTCGTCCATGTTATTGGAATTCACGCTTACCCAGCCGCGAATAATATCCTGAAACCTAATCTCTTCGTTTCTTGGAGTTTTAATTCTTACAGTATATGACTCCCCAGAATTTATTCGGGTCGCAACTTCATCTTCAGGAAGTGTCAATGAATTCTTCATCGACATCCTGGTGATGTTGTTGTATTGCCAGTTGGCCATTTTAGCCTTCTTGGCCATAGCCCGCATTTCTTCTAATTCTTCTGATGTGTCGAAGGCATAATATGCGTGACCTGATTCCACAAGCTGTATTGCATAATCCCGATACATTGGTTTTCGGTCAGACTGTCGGTATGGTCCGAAGTTGCCTGCTGTGTGCGGCCCTTCATCTGGAGTAATGCCGCACCACGTTAATGAATCAATGATATATTGTTCCGCACCTTCAACAAATCGAGTTTGATCCGTGTCTTCTATTCTTAGAATAAAATCGCCAGAATGTTTCTTAGCGAATAAATAATTATACAATGCCGTTCTGACACCTCCTAAATGCAATGGCCCTGTCGGACTCGGAGCAAAGCGTACTCTGACCTTATTTTCACTCATGCCTTGATTATTTCGTGCAAAGATAGTCTTTCTTTGCGGTTGTAATAAGAGAGTTCAAAAGAGTAAATGGCCTTTTTGAGCAGTTAATATGTTCGCAGGAAAGTGTTTAAATATATGCGCGTTGACTTTTAGGTAAGTTGTTGGGTACGTTTGTTGTTGTGGTCATTCAGATGTGCTAATTGCCAAAAGGATTAGTAACTTGTGAGTGATTAGTGATAGGTTAGTGAATTATAACAAATACGAATATTCAAAGTGGGAGACAGTTTTTCAGGTTTAAGAAAAAAGCTTGACGAATTTATTCGCAGGTACTATGCAAATCAAATTGTTAGAGGCTTACTTATTACGGGTACTGTCGCGATTGTTTTGTTTGTCATAGCCGTTTTGGTTGAATATTATGGAAAGTTTAACGTAACCGGCAGGGCAATTTTGGTGTTTGGTCTTCTATCGGTAATTGTTTTGGTGGGGGTTCCATATGTTCTGATACCGTTGTTACGATTAAACAGGCTGGGCGGTGCAATTAGCTACGAACAGGCGGCTGTTATAATAGGTAGGCATTTTAAAGATGTCGATGATAAGTTATTGAACGTGATTCAGTTGGGGGAGGCTAGTGTTATTGATAATGCACCAGGTTCTGACTTGCTCTTGGCTAGTATTGGTAAGCGAATCGATGAATTAAGACCGGTCAAGTTTGGTGCCGCTGTAGATTTTAAGTCCAATTTCCGATTTATAAAATATGGGTTAGCGGCTATTCTTTTGGTGGTATCCATGTATGCGGTGAATAGGGAAATTATTGTTGGTGGTACTAACAGGTTGGTCAATTATGACGTGGAGTTTTTGCCAAAAGCCCCTTTTGAATTTGTTGTATTGAATGATGTCCTACAGGTGCTGGAGAATAAGGATTTTGAACTGCAGTTGAAGCTAACGGGAGAGCAATTGCCAGAAGATGTTTATGTAGAGTTTGGAAGTAATGTCCATCGGATGGTTAAACAGTCTGAAGGTAGCTATACGCATAGTTTCAAGAATGTTCAGTCTAATGTTGAATTCAGGTTCGAGGCGGCGGGGTTTAACTCTAAGGCGTATACTTTATTTTCAATGCCTGCTCCCGTTGTTCTTGGTTTTGATATACAGCTTATGTACCCCGAATATACGCGGAAGAGTAATGAAACTATAACCAATCGAGGAGATTTGATCGTGCCAGAGGGAACGATTGGAGAATGGTTGGTGAATACTAAAAATACGAAAGGAATGAATGTGGTTTTTGTGGACACTATTTTTTCTGGAAGTTTTGTTGAAGAAAACAAGTTTGCTGTAGAGCGTATTTTATTGAAGGATGAGAAATATGGGATAGTGGTGAAGGACAAGAATATGAAGGATGGAGATTCCTTGTTTTTTAAGGTTAAAGTTGTTAAAGATGAGTATCCAACAATTCAATTGTCAAACGAACGAGATTCAGTAGTGGATGGGCGACGTTATTTTGATGGTATCATAAAGGATGACTACGGGTTTACAAAGCTAGTAATGGTTTGGAAGAAGTTAGATGGTAATGGGAAGATTCAAAATCAGGGTGTAATAGATATTGCGTTGCAAGATGAGTTTAAAGAACAACGCTTCTTTCACCTGTTTGATCCTGCTGCTTTCGGTTTGGTCTCAGGGGATAAGGTTGATTATTACTTTCAATTGTGGGATAATGATGGTGTTAATGGGGCGAAATTTATCAAATCGAGCCGGTATACCTACGATGTAGAGACTGAAAAGGAGCTTTCTCTGGAACAAGAAGAACTTGGCAAGGAAACTAAGGAACAATTGCAGAAAGGGTTAAAGGAAGTTGAACAAATTCGCAGTGAGATCAACGAACTGAGGGAGAATTTGTTAAATAAGAAGGATTTAGATTGGCAAAGTCAGAGCAGGGTGGAAGATTTGTTGGATCGTCAAAAGCGTCTTGAGGATATGCTAAGGAAGCTAGCTGAAGATAACAAGAAGCAGAATGATAAGACGCAAAGGCTGACAGAGTTGGAAAAAAAGGAACTAGAAAAGAGAGAAGCTATTGAAATGTTGTTAGAGGATTTGTTGGATGAGGAGTTGAAAGAGCTGTTCAAGGAATTGGAGGAGTTGCTTGAAGAGAAAAATAAATCGCAAGTTGAACAGAAGCTTGAGGAAATTCAAAAGCATGAGGAAAATTTGGAGAATGAATTAGATAGGTCGTTAGAATTAATGAAAGAATGGAAGGTTGAGTTGAAGATGGAGGCCATTGCAAGTGAATTATTGGAGCTAGCTGCTAGGCAGGATAGTTTGGCAGGAATGGAGAATAGTGATGAACTCTTAGATAAACAGAATGATCTAAATGAACAGTTTGATAGCCTTGCTAGAGAGTTGAAACGAGTTGAAGAGGAGAACAATAATCTTGAAAATCCTAAAAATATGGATGGATTGGGTGAAGATGCTGAAGAAGTTGAGAAGGATCTAGAGAATAGTAGCAATAAATTGCAAGATGGCAAGGATAATAAAGCGAAACAAAGCCAGAAGGATGCTAGCAAAGGTATGAAAGATATGGCTCAGCAGATTGAAAGCAGTTTGGAGGAATCCGAAGTTGATAAAGCTTCGGAAAGTATGGATATGATTAGGAGGTTATTGGAGAACCTTGTCGATTTGTCTTTCGGTCAAGAGAATATTATGGAGGGGCTAAATGGTGTGCGACATGATGATCCTAAATTTGTTGATTTTGGAAGGAGGCAAAGGAAGCTTATTGATGATTCTAAGGTTGTAGAGGATTCGCTGATTGCTCTAGCCAAACGGAATGAACAGGTTAGCAATTCGGTTCTAAAGGAACTTGGGGAGGTAAAGGACAATACGGCTAAGGCTTTGGATTTAATCGAGAATAGAAGAACGAGTCAGGCCAGGGTTAAACAGCAGTATGCCATTACCTCTATGAATAATTTAGCGTTAATGTTGGATGAGTCTATGCAGGAGATGCAAAGTAGTTCTTCTAGTAGTTCTGGTAGTGGTAGTTGTTCAAAACCTGGATCTGGTGGGAAGGGAAACGGAAAACCTAAACCTGGTGGAATGGAATCTCTTAAAAAGATGCAGGAACAGTTAAAGAAGCAACTTGAAGGAATGAAGAAGCAACTTGATGGGGCTGGTATGGACGGTAAGGATAAAGGTGGAAAGGGTAAGGGGGGAGAATGGGCTAAGGGAAATCCTGGCGAAGGTAATCAAGGCAAAGGAGAAAAGAATGGTCAAAATGGTAATAGCCAGGAGTTGGTTAAGCTTGCTGCACAACAAGCGGCAATTAGGAAGAGGCTTCAGGATTTAGCAAAGAAGCTGAACGAAGATGGAACGGGAAGGGGGAATGCTTTAAAGGAAATTGCGAAGCAAATGGATGAAGTGGAAAAGGATATTGTTAATAAGCGTATTGATAGACAAACGATAAAACGCCAGGAGAATATTCTGGTTAGGATGTTAGAACATGAGAAGGCCCAGAAGGAGCAAGAAATGGATAAAAATAGGAAGTCTTCAGAGGGTATTGATGGAGAGAAAAAGGAGCCCAGCGGGTACAGGGAGTACAAGCTAAAAAAGAATAAAGAGGCGGAAATGTTGAAAACTTTGCCGCCTAGTTTGAAACCTTATTACAAAAATAAGGTTAACACGTATTTTAATAAGGTTAGGTAGAACTTAATGCACGTTATGGAAATATTGTCCGGAACTCAATCCATAGATTTCGAATCTAGGGCCGAAAATATAGTTTTGGTTGAGCGGTTTGTAGATAAAATTTGTGAAGGAAACTCGGTTAGCGAAGACTACTATGGTAATATATTGATTGCACTCACGGAGGCTGTGAATAACGCGATTCATCATGGGAATAAGCAGGACCCATCGAAAACAGTAATTGTTAAGGTAGAAAGCCATGATTCAGGGTTAAAGTTTACTGTGGTTGATCAAGGGTTGGGGTTTGATTATGATAATCTTCCCGATCCTACTGATCCTGTTAACATTGAGAAACCTAGTGGAAGAGGGGTTTTTTTAATGCAAAATCTTGCGGATAGGATATCTTTTGAGGATGAAGGACGTATGGTTGAGTTACACTTCGATATTGCTTGATTTTATTTAATTTCGGCCTTTTATTGTGGGTCGAAAAGTGTTTTTTGGTTTATGCGATAGTTCTTATCGCATAAGAAATAAGAAAGTTATTATTAACTGGCTTCATTCCGTAGCTGCGCGTGAAGGGCGGGTTATAGATGAGCTTTGTGTGGTGGTGTGTTCGGATAAGTTTATCTTAGGGAATAATCGAAAGTTTCTGAATCACGATTACGAGACTGATGTTATAACTTTTGATTATTGTGAAGGGAATAGAATCAATGGAGAGGTATTGATCTCAATTGATACTGTCAGATATAATGCTAAAAAGTTCTCGAACAGTGTTAGGACGGAACTTAATCGAACAATTGTACACGGTGTGTTGCATCTGTGCGGCTATTCAGATTCTACGGTGACAGAGCGGCAAGTAATGAGGGAAAAGGAGGATTTTTATCTGGAAATGCTTAAACGGTTAGTTGTTCCACGTGAAACATAAGGTATGCTTAGGGAGTATGATGTGATAGTTGTTGGCGCAGGTCATTCTGGTAATGAGGCTGCGGCTGCTGCAGCAAAAATGGGCAGCTCTGTTTTGTTGATTACAATGAATATGAATACTATTGGTCATATGAGCTGTAATCCGGCGATCGGAGGAATTGGCAAGGGGCAAATTGTCCGGGAAATCGATGCTTTGGGTGGAGGAACGGGCTTAGTAACGGATCGTAGTAGCATTCAATTCAAGATGTTGAACAGAAGTAAGGGGCCTGCTATGTGGAGTCCTAGATCCCAATGTGATCGATGGTTGTTTGCAAATAATTGGAGAAGCTATCTTGAATCATTGCCTAATCTAGATTTTTGGCAAGACATGGTTGTGGGTCTGGTTGTTGAAAGTGGAGTTGTAAAAGGTGTCAGGACTAGGATAGGTGTGGTGATTTACGGGAAAACGGTAGTGGTCAATAGTGGTACGTTTTTGAATGGAACGGTACATCTTGGCACCCAACGACATGGTGGCGGCAGGGCTGGGGAAGGTGCTGCGGTTGGAATTACTGAGGACTTGGAGTCGTTAGGTTTTGAATCTGGGCGGATGAAGACCGGAACCCCGCCAAGGGTTGATGGTAGAACTTTGGACTATTCATTGATGCAAGAGCAGGCTGGGGATGAAGAAGGCGGCAAGTTTTCTTTCACAACCGATCGTGATGCTTCGCTTAAGCAACTAAGTTGTTACATCACTTACACTAATCCTGAAGTTCACGATATTTTAAGAGGTAGTTTTGATCGTTCGCCGTTATATGATGGTAGTATTACAGGGTCTGGGCCTCGCTACTGCCCGTCAATTGAGGATAAAATTACTCGTTTTGCTTCTCGTGATAGACATCAAATATTTGCGGAACCTGAAGGTTTGAACACGCATGAGGTTTACGTAAATGGTTTCAGTACTAGCTTGCCTATGGAGGCACAGTTAATGGCTCTTAGACAGATTAAAGGTTTTGAGCGGGCTAAAATGTTTCGACCCGGATATGCGATAGAATATGATTTTTTTCCGCCTACACAGCTTAAATTGACGCTAGAAGCTAAGAGAATAAGCGGGTTGTTCTTGGCTGGACAGATTAATGGAACTACCGGATATGAAGAAGCAGCGGCGCAAGGGTTAATGGCTGGTATAAATGCTAGTCTGAAGGTGCAGGAGATGGATGCATTAATTTTGGGTCGAGATCAGGCGTATATAGGTGTTATGATTGATGATTTGGTTACTAGAGGAACTGATGAGCCTTATCGTATGTTTACCTCCCGGGCGGAGTATCGCATTACATTAAGACAGGACAATGCAGATATTAGGTTGACCGAACTTGGGGCTAGAATCGGCCTGGTTGATCATAATAGGTTGGCTTCCTTTGAGGATAAAATTCGTAAGGTTAATGATTTAAGAGGCGTTCTGGCAAAGCTGTCTATGGTTCCGGATAAAATAAATCCTGTGTTAGAACGTGTTGGTAGTAATCTGATTAATCAAAAACAGAAAGCTGACAAGTTAATTTTAAGACCTAATGTTGGTATTGCGGAACTAATAAAAGGTAGTTCTGAGTTAGAGGATTGTGTGATCGGTAATGGCTATGATTGGTCCGTTTTAGAACAAGTGGAAATATTGTTGAAGTACGCTGGGTATATTGTACGTGAAAGGGAGGTTGCTGATAAGGTTAAGAGGCTTGATGCGGTGCCGATACCAAGCGATATTGATTATTCAAGACTTGGGTCTTTATCTACTGAGTCACGGGAGCGTTTAGGAAGGGGGATGCCAGCAACTATAGGACAGGCTTCGCGTATTGCGGGGATTAAGCCTTCAGATGTTGCTTCTTTGCTTGTTTATCTGGGTAGATAGCTTCCGTTCCACGTGGAACATGTTCTGTTTCAAATTTAAGTTAATTGATCAATCTTGACCTAGTTCGTAGTTTAATTTGCATTGTACTTTCTTTAGTCTGGCTTTACAATGCATCAAATTGGCATTGTTTACTTGTGGATTGAGTAGATTGAAATGTGTAGGACGTCCTGAAGATAGGTGTAGAGATATTGGCTATGTGGGTAAATAAAGATAGTAAGCTGTTTCTGTCTTTACATGCTTGTAAAGCGTATACTTATTGTTTGCATTTTGGCTTCGTAGTAGAGCCGTTAATTGAGTAACAAAATACTGTTAGCTGATCCTGGTATTTTTAAAGTTTGAGCGGGCAATGTACTATTGCCCGCTCAGCAAATCATTTAAGGGAATTTGGGGTATTTGCTAAAGTCAGGGTCTCGTTTTTCTAAGAATGCGTTTTTGCCTTCGTGAGCTTCTTCCATCAAATAGTACATTAATGTGGCATCACCAGCAAATTCCATTAAACCTCTCTGCCCGTCTAATTCAGCGTTTAGGCCTCTCTTAATCATCCGTAAGGCTAGTGGACTGCGTTTCATCATGGTTTTTGACCACCTGACTACTTCATTTTCTAGTTCTGGTAAGGGTACAACTTTGTTAACCATTCCCATTTTTTCAGCTTCTTCAGCACTGTATTGTTCGCACAGAAACCAAATCTCCCTGGCCTTTTTCTGTCCGACGTGTCGCGCTAAATAAGAAGACCCGAAGCCCGCATCAAAACTGCCTACTTTAGGGCCTGTTTGACCAAATATTGCGTTTTCCGAAGCAATTGTGAGGTCGCATACTACGTGAAGTACGTGCCCTCCACCTATTGCGTATCCGTTTACCATCGCAACCACAGGCTTAGGTAATGCCCTTATCTTTTTATGGATATCAAGTACGTTTAATCGTGGTACACCATCGTCGCCAACATAGCCGCCAATCCCTTTAACATTCTGATCGCCACCCGAGCAAAATGCTTTTTCTCCGGTGCCAGTTATAACTACCACACCAATTGATTGGTCTTCTCTGCAGATGTCTAATGCATCTAGTATTTCGATGTTTGTTTCAGGACGAAAGGCATTGTAGACTTCTGGTCTATCAATTGTAATTTTCCCTATCCCCTCAAAGAATTCGAATTTTATATCCGTATATTCTTTAATGTTTTTCCACTCTCTCATTTTATTTCTTAAGATTTTCGAAGTATGACTTAAGGATATTATCATTGTCTTCGTTTGCTGTGTATACTTCAATTACTTCGGGAGTTGATATGCTACTATATGCCCTTTTTAGACATTCTTCTAGCTCCATGGTGCTACAAGCACGGCTGTGAAGTATGCCAAATGCAGCACACAACTGCCCAATATTTACATTTTGTTTCGTTACGAAAAAATCATTAAGCTGATTTGTCGTGTCAGGTCCGGGAATGATTTTAAATATATTTCCTCCACCGTTGTTAAGTACAATTATTTTTAGGTTTGAATTATCGTCTAAATTCCATAGCGCGTTTGAATCGTACAAAAAACTGATGTCCCCGGTAACCAGGGTTGAAGGCTTTTGTGATGCGAATGTTGCTCCCATTGCAGTTGATGTAGAACCATCTATGCCACTTACCCCTCTATTGCAGTAATAGTCTATTGAATTAACCGGTTCAAATAGTTGGAAGTAGCGCACTGCAGTGCTATTTCCCATGTGAAGAGTTGAATGATCTGGCAAATACGCTACAATGGTTTGATACGCCTTTAAGTCCGACCATGGGGTTGTCTCGAGATACTCATCATGCAGTATTTCACTGCGATAGTGGCAATTTCTCCAAAGTTCTCGATATCCATTGGACCCAACTCTACAGCTATCCAGTATAGACCGGAAAAATGTTGCTGGATTGATCCTTATATGCTTCGTCAAACTTTGGAATGTGTCTTTTACCGTACTTTCATTAGCGATGTGCCAATGTTCCTCAGGTTGAAATTTCCTGAATAAGGCCTTAATTTTCTTGGAAATAATGGCACCACCAATACTTACCAAAATTTCTGGTCTAAAATCAGGTAATTTGTTGATACGATCCACAGAAATAAGCCGATCGATGCATGGGTTAAAGTTTGGGTGGCATATGTTGGCCGTGGTCTCCGTTAATATTACCACACTAGGATCGCTGGAAATTTGCCCAAGAACTTCATTTAATTTCTCATCTGGATTCAACTGACCAGCAAGAACAAGTTTTTTCGAAGAATTTTCCCATTTCTCTGCTAAAGCATCCAGCTCTTCTGGGGCTAAACTAACGTTTGTCTTAGGTACGTACACAGCCCTGGGATTGGCAGAATTTGTTTTTTGTTGATATAAATTCTCACGCAGTGGAATATTGATATGTACAGGGCCCAATTCATGGGTTGCTAGATTTATAGCGTCATTTGCAATACGGGCGCAACTCCATTCCTCATCAGGATGATCCGCTTCTTGCGGCATCTCAAATGAATCCAAAATATAATTGCTGTAAATATTGCGTTGACGGATCGATTGACCTTCTCCCTGATCAATCCATTCGACAGGTCTATCTGCTGTGAGCACCAGTAGCGGAACCTTTTGATAAAAGGCTTCAGCAAGTGCGGGAGCATAATTAAGCGCAGCACTGCCGGATGTGCATGAAATAGCAACAGGTTTTCTTGTTTGCTGTGCTATTCCAAGTGCGAAGAATGCGGCGCATCGTTCATCAGGAATCGAAACGCACGTAAAAGAACCATATTCATTGAACGAAATACTTAATGGAGCATTTCTAGAGCCCGGTGATAAAACAACGTGTTCTATTCCTTTTCTAGAGCAAACTTCAACTAACTGTTGTATCCCTTTTTTGTCGGAAATCACGCGTCAAAATTGTGGATTTTTTTTATAACCGACAATAAGGTTTGGGCCTTGAGTTCCGTTTCTTCCCACTCTTTTTGAGGATCAGAATCTCGAGTAATACCGGCACCAAGAAATAGCTGAAATGATTTTTCTAGAACTTTCGTGCATCTAAGGTTAACGTACAATGCCGAATGGTTATTGAAGTTCATTGGGCCGAGAAAGCCTGTGTAAAGCTCTCGTTGATGCTGCTCTAACTGTCTAATTACGGTTAGTGATTTATCTACCGGCAAACCAGCGATGGCTGGAGTAGGATGCAATTGACATGCAAGTTTCCAAAAATCTAATTCAGATGAAGAAAAAAAATTAGTCACTATATGGGCAACAGGTCCGGCAATTAATGTGCTCGGACGACTTTCAGAAAAAATTGTACTTCCAAGCACGCTTCGTAAGTGTTTGGAAACCAGTTCTTGTTCTTCAATTTCTTTTTGACCCCAAGTGCTAAAATTAACCTTGCCAGAATCTGGAACCGCTTGGGTGCCTGCTAGTGCCATGGTTCGAGTATCGCTACCATCCTGGCATAAAAGAATCTCCGGGGTTGACCCTATCCAAGTCCCAAACGACGGAGAGTTTATTAAATAAGTTAGCGTGTTAGGATGTTTATTCTTTAAATCTTGGTAGAGTTGCACGAGATTTGATTCCTGGTCAATTTGTACACTCTTAACCCTGGACAATACAACCTTTTTCAAGTTGCTGTCAAGTTGATCCACAATCGCCCTTACCTGCGAAGTATATGCTGACCTATTCGTCTCGTCAGTTGTGTTCGACGGAGTTGACACTTGAGTAAAGAGCAACTCCGGGTTTTTAACTATCTGATCTGGAATAATACCAAAATTCCGTTTATCAACCGAACCAAATGGACGAATAGAAAAACACGTTTCTGTTGGTGAGTTAATTTCTTGAAAATCGCCCAAAAATAGGTGGTGATCGTCATCATTTGGTTCGGAAAAACAAGCAAAACTATCAGATGGATTTAATTCAATCAGGTTTCCCATTTCAAGGTTTGTGGGTTTTGCTCACTACCATTACTGTTAACCTGCAGACGCTAACTAAATTATTGTCGTCATCCTTAATTTCAATGTTCCAAACGTGTGTGCTTTTCCCTTTGTGTAGAATGGAACATGTCCCATGCACAAAGCCGGACCGAACCGATCGTATATGATTCGCATTTACTTCTAATCCAATGCTAAATTGAGATTCTTGATCAATCAACATAGCGCTACATATACTGCCTAAAGTTTCAGCTAAAACTACATTTGCTCCCCCATGAAGTAATTTCATTGGTTGGATTGTGCGTTCGTCCACTGGCATTTTGGCCGTCAACGATGACTTGCCTACTTTTGTAAATTCTATTCCAACATTTTCAACTAGAGTTCCTTTGCAAAACTGGTTGAGATCTTCGATTGTAACCTTATCAAGAGTCATGGTCACAAAGTTAAAATAAAGACCCATTGGGTAGATTTATTCAAATTCCACTGAATTGAAAAAAGGCTACGAAATTTTGCGAAAAATTAGAGTTTTAGATGATCGTGCGGATATTGGGGGTAAACGGTATTTTCTTGTGGGTTTTAGTGCGTTTTGAAAAGGAATTAGGCAGAAGAAAGAGGCGTAACTTGTTCATTTTGCATGCAGTTATGGAAGAATTTTTTTAAATAATTTGGTGGAGATTGATTTTTGCCATAATTTAGCAACGTCTTACGACAACAACGTTCATTTAATATAAAAATATTTCACACATTTAATGATTGGGTGATGGGATATAACTGGTAACCGCGAGCAATCTCTTCTTTTCCGCTCGCGGTTGCGGTTATCCTCTAAACTCCTTTGAATGTGAAAACACTTAATGATTGGGTGATGGGATATAACTGGTAACCGCGAGCAATCTCTTATTTTCCGCTCGCGGTTGCGGTTATCTGCTTGATCTGAAAAAATTAAAGCAGCTTTAGGGCTGCTTTTTTTGTGCTTAACTTTTACCAAATCTCAGATGGAACATGTAGTCTTGGTTGATGAACAGGACAATCAAATCGGAATAATGGAAAAGATGGAGGCTCATTACAAAGGAGTTCTGCATCGCGCATTTTCTGTATTTGTGTTTAATTCAAAGCACGAATTATTACTTCAGCGAAGGGCTCTCGGCAAATATCATAGTGGTGGACTTTGGACCAACACCTGTTGTAGCCATTCTAGGGTCGGGGAGACCACATTAGATGCGGGGCATAGAAGATTACAGGAAGAAATGGGCTTCGATTGTCCTTTATCAGAAGCATTTACTTTTATCTACAAAAAGGAATTGGATCATCAAATGATTGAGCATGAGTACGACCATGTTTTGGTTGGTACTTTCGATGGAGAGCCAATACTTAATCCAGAGGAGGCAATGGATTACAGCTTTGTGTCCATTTCAGAGATCGAAAGTTTAGTCGCAGAAAATCCCCAAAACTACACGGAATGGTTCAAAATATGCCTGAAGGAAGTCCTGCTTCATTACGACAAGATTAGAGCTATTTTATAACGCCAAACCCTCATAGTATTATTTTGATGCAAGTTAATGAAATTGAGAGCTGAAATAGAATTAACGGCTCATTCTATGGGGTGTAAAGTTCGTTCGTAGCATTTCACTAGTTGGTGTGTCACTTTTTCTGGAGAAAACGTTTCTGTTGCGTATTTATAACCGGCTTCAATCATAGAATTCCTTAGCTCTGAGTTATCCAATACTTTTGCAATAGCTTGAGCAAGTTCTTCAGGTTCATTTGGATCAACGTAAAGCGATGTTGGTCCGCCAGCCTCAGGCATTGAGGAAATGTTTGAAGTAATTACTGGCGTTTTGCTCAGCAAGGCTTCAGCTACGGGCAAGCCAAACCCTTCATAAAAAGAAGGGTACACTAGTGCCATCGCCGATTGGTAAATTTTTCGCAAACTGCGATTGTCTTTCAAATCGGTTAACCAGATTATCCTATTCTCAAGCCCTGAATTGCGAATCAAGTTTTGCCACCTTTTTGAATATTGCTTGGCCTGCCGTCCACCAACAATAACAATTGGAATTCTATGGTCCGGATGCAATTGAAGATAACTTTTGATTATACCAGTTAAATTTTTCCGATCCTCAACGCTACCAACGTACAGTATGTATTCGCTTGGTAAATTGTACTTTGTCAACGTTTCGTCTGCTTCTTTAATGATGATGTCCTCGTAAAAAATTGGATTGCAACACTGATAGATCACATCTATTTTGTTGCGGTTTATGCCATAATAACTGACAATGTCATTTTTAGTGCTCTCGCTAATTGCTATAATCCTATCCGCATTTCGACAACTGTTTTTGAACTTTATATCGTAGATCGTTCTGTCAATCAATGGATAAGTTTTAGGTAGAACCTTAAAAATTAAATCATGGATTGTAACCACACTCTTAACACCGCTTTGCTTTGTTGTAAATGGAATTTCATTGCTAAGCCCGTGGTATAAATCAATTTTGTCTTTGGCAAACTCTTTGGCAATTGAAAAGCTTCTCCAGAATGATTTAAAAGAAGTATTGGGTTGAATAGTCTCGAAGGCAGGATTTTTATGAAAAACATCTGTTTCCGATGAGATTCTTATTGATGGCGTGTACAAGCGATACGAAAAGTTCGGATAGAAATTTTGGAGATTTTTTACCAGTGTACGACTATAATTTCCAAGACCGGTAAAATTGGAATACAGTCTTTTCGAATCAAATCCAATGTTCATTCCTTCAAATTGCACAAAATTATGGCTTAGTTGAAATCTAGCAATTTATTTGCGAATAGCTTTGAACAATTATCCTGGATTATTTTCTGGATCCGATCTTAATTTCGTCAATAAGAGCGTTTTCTGCGGATTGGAAATCAACAATTTTAGCATGTCGACCAGACCCTAGTTTAGCCAAATAGCGCATCTGTTTTCGGTGGTAAGGCTTGCTTTTAATGCTAAGCAAACTCATTTTAACACCACGTTTTTCATACTTCTTTACCAATTTCGGAATATTGGCAGGCCCGGTTAGTGGAAAATCGCCGTCCGTAGCCATGATGACGGTATTGTTACCATTATCAATAAATTCTTGTAAAGCTGATTTATACGCCAATTTTATTCCTTTTCCTCCTGCGGTCATTCCATCTGCCCCTAATTCGGAAATTATTTTTTCAATCTCTTTAGTGTTGTTTACAGTTTGAGTTGGCAAAATGACCTTAGCAACGGACGCGTAAGAAACGATTGTAATCTTATCAATTGGTCGCAATATTTTGGCCAGATTAAGCATGGACACTTTAAGAAGATCAAGTTTGCCAGTATATTTCATAGAAGACGACACATCCACGAGAAAAACAATGTTGTTTGGTTTATAGTTCGATTCACTAAAATCCGTTTTGTCTTCAGTTGATTTCGGTGGAAAACCCTTATCTTCAGTTTGCTCTACAATCGTTGTAGTATCTGTAGGCGTTGTCTTCTCGACAACCACTTCTGGTTCTTTCGGTTTTTCTTCTTTAGGCAATTTTTTAAGTTCCACAACCACCTTGCTCTTGTGCCGATTAACATAATTAACAAATTCCTTGGCGATATAGTCGTCATGACTGACTACGAAATAGTAGAGCCCAATAGGGGTTTCATCATCTCTAATTAACCCTTTTTTATTTGTTCTGAAATCCTTGGTTACTTGCCCCCTGGTCACCATCATTACGCGCGAATCTTTGATCGGCTTTTTGGTTAGGGAGTCAATAACAAGAACTTCCAACTCAAAGTTTGTTGAGCGCTGTTGTTTAAGCTGATCGAATGTTGGGCATTCCAATCTCCAGTCCTTTGGAACTTGCTCTACAAAACCTTTGACATAGAGTGGAATTGGTTTTTTCTTGTGACTTACATGAAGTAGCACCTGTTCTCTAAAATCTCCTTTTTTAGTTGGATTGGTTTTAATTCTCATCGTCACGCTGCTGTCTGGTGCGATAAACTTGCTAGAATATCTAACCTTTAGTGTTTTCCCTACTTCGGCACGAAAGATGAATATTTTTGAATCGCCGGTATTTTTGATGTTGATATCAGCAACCCTGTTGTGTCCATCATCAATTACTCCATAGTCATATTCGGTAGTAGAAAAGGTTAATTGACTCCAAATAGGAAGTGAGGTAAAAAGGAAAAAAAAGAATACAATGCGCTTCATTATTTCTTTGAAATTCAATAAGCTTGCCAAGATATTAATCTAATAAATGGAGAGTTTTACATTATCCACAAGAAATGACTTTTCTTCATTATTCCAAATAAAAGCCTTGATGTGCTCTCCTTGAATATTGGCTACGGACAAGTTTTTTACCAGTTCAATTTTTTGCCATTTATCTATTTGATTAAAATACCGACTAAGTTCTGTGGATTTGTACGTGCAAAGCTCATCGTCAACGGATGAGGTAAGCACGAAGTGTAATTCTTTATTCTTTTCTCTTTGTTTGAACCACCCAGTGAAACTTACCGAGATTTCAGCATCAATGTTGTATTTGCACGGGTCGAATTCGATCGTGAATAGAAATTCGTTTTCCCTGATTTTCCCACATGCCGTGCCACTTTGAGGATGTTCAGATGTGTAATTGGTAACCTGCGTCCAGTTCACAACATTTGTAGTGTCCTCAAATTGCGATTGTTTACTAATTATAGGACTAGAAAGCCCGTAAAAGTCTTCCAGCGACTGTGGTTGGGAATTACCCCTTCGTTCAAATATTGAAATTATGCCGTTGGTTCCAATGTTCTTGAGTTTGTTTACAATTTCCGGATACTGATCAATAACGTCGGTGCGCATCCATTCATGCTGTATTACGACGTAGTCGTAAGGCCAATTGAGTGCCTCTACAAGGTTTTCTCGTTTAGTATTCATGACGGTGTAGCCATACCTTTTCATAAATAATAGCGGAACGTTGCTCGTGTACGAGTCTATCACTAATAGCTTGGCATCTTTTGGGATTGTTTGATTCACGAAATCCAGAGTATATTGAAAATTTAATCGGGTCATTTCTCTACGGTCCCACCACCCTGTAATTTGTCTTTCAGACAATCGTTGCTTGGCCGCAACCGGAGTAAAAAATAAAGGAATGGCGCAAGCTAGGGCCATAATTTCTTTAGCTACCCAATTGCTCGGAGACAAGCACTTTATCCCTGCCAAGGCGACCAATATAACCCAGAGAAACCATGTGTCTAAAAAGTAATAATCGTGTTCACGAAATTGAAGGCCTATCAACACCGTGTATATTGTCAAGCCGGCAAAAATTATGAGAGCCTGAAATAGAATTGGTCTAACGCCGAACCAGAAATTGCGAACTAGCCCGATTATTATTCCGGTAATCACCAGACCTAAGAACATAAGTTGATGCAGAGATAAATATATTGCTCCCCAACGTTCTTGAACTTCGTTCCAAAGTTCGATGAACACTTCCCATGAATCTATTGGCCTTAATTGAAACAGAAATGCTGTGCCGTAGTTTTGAATCAAAAGTTGATTGTAGCCGGAATATCCAGCAGCGGTTCCTAGTCCGACGACTAGCGCAATCAATTGACGTCTACTGTACTGTTTATTAATGACCCAACCATAGGTTTGTTGACATGCCACTGCAATTAAGAAAATTGAAAAGGGGAGCCGTGCTAGCGCAGCAAGCGTTAGAAAAATGATGGAGAGATAAATAAACTTCAATCTTTTTTCTCGCAGAAACTTAAAGTAAAAATAGTAGCCAATCAGAGCATTGGAAATGCTCGGAATCGTTGGTAAAAAACCATTGAGGTAATGCATGTAAACGGGCGTACTTATTGCAAACAAAACCAGGACTAATGGTAACAAGTAGGAGTTTGTTGTTTCCAGAACCAGGAGGGCTAAGAATATTAGGCCGACACATCCGTAGATTAAAGTGTACCAACGAAAAACCTGCGGAGAGGTATTGTCCGTGGCTTTCATTATTCCGGCAATTGCAAATTCGTGGATTGGGCAATCAACCGCTGTTATGCCTTCCTGGCAATTTTCTGGCGAGTTAGTTTGTAGGCCAGGCAGTAAGTTGTAGGTTCTCGGATGAAGTAGGTCAAATCCATTATTTAAAAAACCCATCGAAATGGCGTAGCGGTCGGATTGAGTCCAAGAATGAAAATACCTTGGAAATCCGTCCATTTGACCTTTAAAAAAGTAGCTGCTTAGTTTGCCTACAATAAGTGCAACTAGAATGATGTATAATATGTGGATGCTATGTTTCACAACGTGTGGTTAAAGGTATCTAAAATTCGGAGGTGATTTTTAGCGGTATTTTCTTGTTTTGGCATGCAATCGCATGAGTAAACGTATAGAGGTTGGAGTATTTCAATGGATTGAAACCTGGTACAATCGACAGCGAAGACATTCTGCTTTGGGAAAGCTAACTATTATCGAATTCAATAATCTAAATAATATCAAAAATGTCGCTTAACTAATTTGTCCACTTTTTTGTAGGAAGTCCAGTTTTTATTTGTTGGTTTTGAAGCACCTTTTTTACCGTCCAAGTCCAAAGTAGGTAGGCGCTATTGAGAAAACGAACTGGTCTAGCTGTCGCGATCTAGTTCACCAATTCCTTCATCCATGAAGTTCCCGTTTTGTTCATCTTCGAAATAATGGACTCGTATTTGGGCGGTATCACGCAAAAAATCGATTTTACCAATTTCAAATCGACTAATTACAAGTCCGGTACGTTCTTCCAAATCTGCTTTTAGCTCATTGTGCTTATCAGGTTTTATCAAATCAATTTTTTCATACACAATTAGCTTAACCGACTCATGCCGAATGAACCAAATTTTTTCCAATCCATATGTGATGGCCACACACACCAGATTAGCAAACAGTATTTCAGCAATTGAAACTCCTTTCTTGGCAAGAGCATTGATCACTGACAGACCTATTACCATGAATAGGTAGGTCATTTCCTTTATTGGAATTGGATTGGTCCGATACCTAATTATTCCAAAAATTGCGAATAATCCGAGCGCCATTCCCGTGTCCAAGTTCTTTCCTTTCAAAATGAAACACAACACAAAAATGATAATGCTCAGCATGAAGAAAGAAAACAGATAATCTTTTCTTTTAGAGATTGGGTAGTAAATTCCACGGACGATGATAAACGTGAAAAAGAAATTAATACCTAGCTTAAAAAGCAGCTTTAGAAAATCGTCTTCATAAAGTTCGATTCCCAGAAATTCAATTTGTGCTATGGAGTTTATTGACAACAGTGATCCCATGCTTAAATGTCGTTAACCTTTTTCAATTTCATTAAAGTCTCCTTAAAATTATTGTATTTTAAATGAGGATAGAGCGCTGTTGTCCCAGCGCAATACTTGCTAATTCTACTTGGTCTAATCCTCGATTCGCGAAGCATTTGAATCAAGGTAGATTTTCGATTTTGCTTTGCTTGTTTCACCTCAATTATGCAAATATTTGGATAGTTGGCCTTTTTGTCTTTATGCTCGAACTTCAGATTCTGATCAATTGTAACACGTTCTTTGGCAATCTGGTCAACCAAAGTTATTCGAGAGAAACTGTTCCAAAGTTTGTTCTCCAAAGAAATAGTCTTTCCTAAAGCGGCATTGACAAATTGAGTGGATGCTTCACTTAGGGGATATTCGAAATCATCGATCTGAACACGTGATTTAATTGTCCGACCTTTGTACTTGTGCTTAATCTCGAGGAAAGAAAGTTCGGATTGCACGTATTTTCTAATTCTGACCTTAAAGCGGTTTAATTTGCCGTTGTGATGATTTAAGTAGAATTGAAATTCCGGGGTGTCAAAATACAGGGTTTGGTAATCAGAAATTTTGTTTCTCTTCAAGCTTAATGCCGTGTATTGCGCATTTACCTTTGGAAGTATTTCATCCAACACCTTCACGGGGGCTATAAATTTGGTGTCTGTTCTATCCAGCAAGCGCACCGAATCCATTTCTTCAATTGATATTGGAGTGAATTTAGAGAGTATTTCGATGATGTTGTTCAGGTTATTAGCTGATTATACAAGCCTATCAAAGGTAAAAAAAAACGAATTCTTAAGTTAGGCCCTGATTTTATGTAAATCTAAATCGGCAACACTTGCTGGCAGTTTAGAATGATATATATTTGTGATCGGACAAATAAACAGTGTAATGGCTACGAAAACAGTTAGCAAACCAGCTAAAAAGAAGACCACGGTGAAGAAGTCAAATGGCGTAGCAAAGCCAGAGTTTTCTAAGGAGCAGTACCTGAAATGGTACGAAGATATGTTGGTGATGAGAAAGATAGAGGAAAAGGCAGGGCAACTCTATATTCAACAGAAATTTGGCGGGTTTTGCCACTTGTACATTGGACAGGAGGCTGTCGTTGCTGGAACAATGTCGGCCTGTGAGCCAGGAGACAAGCATATAACAGCTTATCGAGACCACGCGCATCCGATTGGTTTGGGCATTCATCCAAAATATATGATGGCCGAGCTTTACGGTAAAACGACTGGAATGTCGAAAGGTAAAGGCGGTTCGATGCACATGTTTCACAAGGACGTTAATCTAATGGGAGGGCACGGAATTGTTGGTGCACAAATCCCAATGGGTGCTGGAATTGCTTTTGCTGAAAAATATAACGAGACTGGCAATGTTTGTTTTTGTTCGTTTGGCGATGGCGCTGCGCGACAAGGAGCTTTGCACGAGACGTTCAATATGGCCATGATGTGGAGCCTTCCGGTTGTTTTCATTATTGAGAACAACAATTACGCGATGGGTACTTCGATTGCTAGAACAACCAATGTTGAAGACCTTGCGGATATTGGTAAATCGTACCATATGAAATCCGAAACTGTAGACGGTATGTCTGTTGAAGCGGTTCATCACGCAATTGCTGATGCCGCTGAATATTGTAGAAAGGGCAAAGGACCAGTGCTTTTGAATATCGAAACTTATCGTTATAAAGGACACTCAATGTCTGATCCTCAGAAGTATAGAACAAAGGAAGAAGTAGAGCAATATAAAGCTGTTGATCCAATTCAGCAGGTTTTAAATACGATCAAAGAGAACAAGTTTGCAACTGATGCAGCTGTCAAAAAGATTCAAGATAAGGCTAAAGGAATAGTAGAAGAGTCGGTGAAATTTGCCGAAGAGTCTCCGCTTCCGAATAGAGAAGAGCTTTACGAGGACGTGTATAAACAAGAAGATTACCCATTTGTACGGGAATACAAATAACAAACTAAGTTTTAGGTAAATGGCGGAAATTGTAAGAATGCCAAAGCTAAGCGACACCATGACTGAAGGAGTGGTGGCTGAATGGCACAAGAATGTTGGGGACCAAGTAGAGGCTGGAGAATTGTTAGCTGAAATCGAAACGGATAAGGCAACAATGGAGTTCGAATCCTTTAACGATGGCGTGTTGTTGTATATTGGAGTAGAAAAGGGAAAGGCTGCGCCGGTAAATGATGTTCTGGCAATAATCGGAGAGAGCGGCGAAGACGTAGATGGTTTGTTAAAATCAGATACAGGAGTCGCATCCGAAGAGGTTAAGAAAGAGGCTGAACCAGCTCCAACGCCTGCGCCTGTAGCAGAGCCTGTGAAGGCGGAACCCGTAGTGGCAGAAACGCCGATTCCAGCAGTTGTAAAGCCTTCAAATGGTAGGTTAAAAGCTTCGCCGTTGGCTAAGAAATTGGCTGAAGAGAAGGGAATTAGTTTGAGCATGGTTCAGGGTTCAGGCGATGGAGGAAGAGTCATCAAGCGCGACGTTGATAACTTTCAAGCTGCACCAGCTGCGGTTTCTACAGCCGTTAATGGTCAAGAAAGCTACCGAGAAGAAAGTGTTTCGCAAATGAGAAAAGTTATTGCGCAGCGACTAGCTGAAAGTAAATTCTCGGCACCGCATTTCTACCTTACTGTAGAAATTGACATGGACAATGCGATTGCCGCTAGAAAGTCTATTAATGAGGCGATAGCGCCTTCAAAAGTTTCTTTCAACGACTTTGTGATTAAGGCATGCGCGGTTGCGTTAAAAAAACACCCGCAAGTGAATGCGTCTTGGTTGGGCGACAAGATCCGCTACAATGATCATGTTCACATTGGGGTTGCGGTTGCAGTTCCTGACGGATTATTGGTTCCGGTAGTTCGATTTGCAGATGGAAAAACATTGTCAGGTATTTCTTCGGAAGTAAGAGATCTTGCAGGCAAAGCCAAAGACAAAAAATTACAACCTCAGGACTGGGAGGGTAATACGTTTACCATTTCTAACTTGGGGATGTTCGGAATAGAAGAGTTTACTGCAATCATAAACCCGCCAGACGCTTGTATTTTGGCAGTTGGTGGAATTATTGAAAAGCCTGTCGTAAAAGACGGCCAAATCGTTCCAGGAAACAGGATGAAAGTAACCCTTTCATGCGATCACAGGGTAGTAGACGGAGCTGTTGGTTCTGCTTTCTTAAATACGCTTAAGGCGACTCTAGAAAATCCAATTTTGATTCTGGCTTAAGTAAGAAAGAAGCACCGATCATAACAAATGAAATTTTTGAAGCGGATTTCGCATTAGCGGGGTTCGCTTTTTTGTTTCTGCCAATCAGCAATTTGCGAAAGTGCCCAGATAAAGGTAGAAGGTCCACTGCCGAGTATATGCAACGGTTGCTATTTCCAGCCTACTGTGTGTTATATCTATCCTGCATCTGTTCTTGACCTTTTGGAGCATAAACGGGCGGACAATCCATATTTCGTTTGGACCGAAGCCAAGCGAATCGAATACTGAATATTATTGGCAAATAACGACTGTTGAAAAAATAAGTAGAAGGGTTGAAAGTATCCCATTCGTAAACTGTAAGAATCGGTACCTCGATGGTTGGAATCATAAACCACTTGCTAGACAGTTTAAAACCATAACCAATCCGGTAGTGTAACTGTGTAATAATTGGTTTCCTTTCCGTAAGTGTTTCGCCCAATGCAGGATTTCCGTACTCCATGTTTGAGGTAAACGCGTAATCTGCGTTAACACCAATACTGTTTTGCAAAAACGAGAAATTCGTGAGTTGCCAAACATTATTGACATTAAAATTCAGCAGGGCGTAATGGTCCGTGAACTTGCCTTCCCCATTGCCGAAAGATCCCGTCATTGCTTCCTTTCCTTTCAGGATTTTATAGGCAACGCTGTAGTCCATATAATTTAGAAACCTGCCTGCTCCAAACAAAAAATGATAGGCTCCGAATTCAAAGTACCCACTAATTCTACCCTTGGGTTCCAATTCAACTTTTTCCGCTGTTGAACCAATTTGCTTTTCATGGGCTCTAGTAATGTGATGCGTGATTCCTGGCGCAAAATGAAATCCCCAATTGTGCCACGTTTTGTTAAACTCCACCAGCGGCCACTTTTGACGCCCCATAGCAGGACGACCTTGCGATTGTACTTCAGCAAATGCACAGCACAATAAAACAGCGATCAATAATTTAATCTTCTTTCCAACGATCATAGTTGTTACTAAAAAATGAACTCCTCTTCGGCCTTTTTTTGGACTTTCGAGCTAAAACTCTCCAAACCACATAGCCGAAAACCAATATCATAAAAGGTATCGTGAAGAGCCGCCCCATTTCAATCAATGCTCTGTGATCCATCATCAACGTTTAACGGCAGTTTCCAACACCTGTCCAAACAGGAAAACGTCGGTAAACGAATTGTACAGCGGCACTGGTGCCAATCGAATTACGTTCGGTTCCCGCCAATCAGAAATCACACCGGCAGCCATCAGCACATCAAACATTGCCTTGCCATATCCATGCGCAACGATTGAAACTTGGCAGCCGCGTTCGTCCCAGTTGCGAGGCGTAATATTTTCTAACCACCGGTTTTCAGCCTTATTCATCAAACGGTCATTAATATCATCTATTATAAACTCCAGATAACCAGAAAGCTTTTTTTGCTTTTCAACCAAACTTGACATCCCGACCTCGTCGAAAATATCGATTGCAGCCTTGTGGGCTGCCATGCTCAGTACTGGCGCATTACTCATCTGCCAAGCCTCAGCAGATTTCATGGGGCGAAAGCCCTTTTCCATTAGGAATCTTGTCTCTTTTTCGTGCCCCCACCAACCGGCAAATCTGGGCAAACTAGTGTTCTCACAATGCCTTTCGTGAATGTAAACTCCGGAAACTCCACCCGGACCAGAGTTCAAATATTTGTAAGAACACCAACACGCAAAATCGACATCCCAATCATGCAACTCTAATTTTATGTTTCCCGCAGCGTGGGCTAGGTCAAAGCCTACCATTGCCCCAACAGCATGACCTGCTTGCGTAATAGCCTTCATGTCAAAAACCTGTCCGGTGAAATAATTTACTCCCCCAATCATGATACAGGCCGTTTGATTGCCTGTTTCCTTGATAGCAGCCAAAATATCTTCCTGACGAATCGTATTCTCTCCTTCCCTCGGAGCAACCTCAACGATTGCTTCTGCAGGGTTATAACCAGCGCAGCGAACCTGCATCTCCAAAGCATATTGATCCGACGGAAAGGCTTTTGCCTCACAAATAATTTTGTACCGGTCTTTTGTCGGTCGATAAAAAGAAACTAACAGAAGGTTTAAATTTACCGTCAGGTTATTCATAACCACAACCTCAGTAGACTTGGCTCCAATTAGCCTCGAAACCGGCTCGGCAAACATCTCATGATACGAAAACCATGGATTCTTAGCCTCAAAATGCCCCTCCACACCAAGATTTGACCAATCCGTCAATTCCTGATCAATATAGTCTTTCGTTCGCTTTGGCTGCAACCCGAGAGAATTCCCCGTAAAATACAAAGCCTTTTTCCCATCCACTTCGGGAATATGGAATTCATCCCTCCATTTACTCAAAGGATCCTGCGCATCAGCCGCTTCCGCAAAGCTATGTTCATTACTGTATTTCATTGGTTCTAAAGTTCTATTTTTGCACCGTTTGGGCTGTCTTATCGGTCGGTCGAAGGCAAAGATATAGATTACCAACAATTGTAGATTGTACGTTGCAAATTAGGCACTATGTTAGAAAAAAATAAATCTGAGAAATTATTTGCGGAAGCCAAAAGCCTTTTTCCAGGCGGTGTCAATTCTCCTGTACGAGCTTTTAAAGCCGTGGGAGGTGCTCCGCTTTTTATAACCAAGGGAGATGGCGCTAAAATCTGGGATGCTGATGGTAACGAGTTTATCGACTTCTGCTGTTCATGGGGTCCATTAATTTTAGGGCACAACAATGGATCGGTCAGAAAAAGCATCTTGGAGGCGGTTCAAAACGGAACCACGTTTGGGACTCCAACAACTCAGGAAAACGAATTGGCAAGTTTAATTATCGACAATCATCGGTATTTAGAAATGATCCGGTTTGTGAGCTCTGGAACGGAAGCTACGATGTCAACGTTGCGACTTGCCCGAGGATATACAGGAAGAAACAAAATCGTAAAATTCGACGGCTGCTACCATGGCCATTCCGACCCCCTTCTGGTAAAAGCCGGTTCTGGATTGGCAACTCTAGGTACTGCTTCTTCCGCAGGAGTTCCAGAAGCATATTCTAAGGAAACAATTGTTTTGCCGCTGAACGATGAAAATGCAATTGAAAAATGCATTGCCGAATTTCCAGATGATATAGCCTGTATGATCATTGAACCGGTACCTGCCAACAACGGATTACTTATTCAGGGAAAGGAATTTCTTCAGTTTTTAAGAAAAAAATGCTCGGAACATGGTATACTGCTCATCTTCGACGAGGTTATTTCAGGATTTAGAATTGGTTTCGAGGGGGCTGCAGGCATGTACGATATTCAACCCGATTTAATCACATTCGGAAAGATAATTGGAGGTGGATTACCTGTGGGTGCTTACGGCGGACGAGAGGAGATAATGCACTGCATTGCTCCAGACGGTCCAGTCTATCAAGCAGGAACTCTATCCGGAAATCCTGTGGCAATGGCAGCTGGTACGGCACAACTTAAGGAATGTTTGAAGCCTAATTTTTACAGTGATCTAAATGCTAAAACGGCCAATTTTGTAAAGAACATTTTAGAGTACACTAAAGGCAAAGGGTACTTTTTCAGAATGTATCATATTGGTTCCGTGTTCTGGTTGGCTTTTACAGATAGAATTGAAATTCGTGCTTCCTCGCACATTGACTCGGACAGCATGCGATACTTTAAAACCTTGCACGCTGCCTTACTAGAAAGAGGGATTTACCTGGGGCCGTCTGGATTTGAGGTCGGATTTATCTCAGAAGCGCATTCGGAGGAACAATTACAAATAGCGGAAACAGCGTTCAAAGAAAGTTTAGACATTGCCTTTGCCACGGAAGCAAAACTACAAGCAAAATAATTTAGGCTCTTCTTGCGAAAAACCGACTAAAGAACCCCCGTTTGGGCTGTTCGCCGAGATAGGTTTTTACAAATTCTTTGATTTCTTCAAGAGAACCAGGCCCCTTTTGAATGTAGGTTTTGACACCTAATCCATACGCTTTGGTTTTATTGGAAATGTTGTACTGACCAGACATAACGGCAATCGCAGCTTGCGGAAATAGTTCTTTCAGAATTGGAATTGCATCGATTCCGTTAGCGTGCTTAAGAAAATGGTCGAGAACTATAATGGAAGGAAGCTCCGCCTTGTTAGCAACGGCACGCTCCACACTTTCGAATCGAAAAATCTGAACATCTTCTCCGGCAACAGATTTTACCGCATGTTCGATAGATAAAGAAGTTACCTCGTCGTCTTCAACAATAAAAACTTTTGCGTTACCATTTTTCATGTTTCAGGTATTTGGGTAATCTAGTCTACGCAGAAACAATATGGTAGTTCTCTAAATCCTAAGCTTCGGTGTATTTGACTTTCCGAATGAACCGTTTCTCAGTATCGAAATTTCTTATTTCCTCCTTTTTCGTTGGTACGCTTTAACCATCCAGAAAATTAAACCCGCTAAAACTAATAGCCCAGCAAGCCCCCAGCGCCAATCAAATTGCTGCTTTAATACAATTACAAATACGATTGCAAACAAAAACAACGTGGCAACTTCATTCCACACCCTCATTTTTATAGAAGTTAAATTGCCAATGCTATCATTTTGCAAACGTTTAAAAATGCGATGACAGGACAAATGGTAACAGACCAGACCGACAACTAACGTCAACTTCAAATGCATAAAGGGAAATTTGAGCAAGACGGGATTCAAAATAATCAACCAAGTTCCGAAACAGACGGTAAGTATCATCGATGGCCAAGTGATTCCATACCAAAGTCGCTTTTCCATAATTTTGTACTGAGCCTCAAGTGCCTCTTTAACCTGTTGCTCTTTGCTACCCGCTTCAACATGATAGATGAACAAGCGGACAATGTAAAAAAGACCTGCAAACCAGGTCACCACAAAAATGATATGAAAAGCCTTTACGATCAGATAAGTCACACGACAAATGTAAACAGACAAGCCAGATTGTTCGGTTGTTTTCATTACATTATTTTTGAACCCGTTAAACAAGCTAAACCTTGTTAGTTGCATTGGACAAAAGCACGAGATTATGAGAAAACAAGTTAAAGCCAAAGATACTTTGGCCGTTAGCACAAAAATAGTGCTACCGAATGACACCAACACTTTGGACAATTTATTTGGAGGTTCTTTACTCTCGTGGATGGATGAAATATCAGCGATATCAGCTCAACGGCATTGTAAAAGAGTTGTGGTTACGGCATCGGTGAATAACGTGTCTTTTGACAAACCTATCCACTTAGGAGACACTGTGACTATCGAAGCCAAAGTTTCACGTGCTTTCAAGTCGTCCATGGAGGTATACGTTGACGTTTACGTTGAAGACCAACGAACTGGACTACGCACAAAATGTAATGAAGCTATGTTCATGTTCGTAGCCGTAGATCAAATGGGAAGCCCTATTGAAATTCCAGAAGTTGCTCCTGAAACCGATGAAGAATTGCTTCGATACGAAGGCGCAATGAGACGGAGAGAGCTCAGCCTTGTTCTTGCTGGAAAATTAAAACCAAATGAAGCTGATGAGTTAAAACGCGTTTTTGAAGACTAAGATAAAAACATCTAACTAACTTGTTTTCAGTAAAAAACACGACAAAACAATAGGCATTCAATTATATTAGCCCAACAAAACTTCTTTCGAAATTAGATGCGTTGGTGCTACATCCTTTTGATTTGTTGGAGTGCTCAAATTATGCACTCGCAGAATTTTACATCAGATGAAATTCAGTTGAAAATAGACGGCATAACAACTCAATTTTCAAGTTTTGACGATACAGATTCCACTATGCGAGCACTACTAATGCTGCAATTATCTTGGTTCCATGACCAGAACGAAGATCCTACCCAAGCTGTAATTTATGCCGAAAACGCCAAACGACAATTCGAGCAACTTAAGAATAAACCTAGAATCGCGGAAAGCGCCTACCATCTTGGTTTTTTGTATGATAAATCCAACTTACAGTATAAGTCCATAAATTCATATTGCGAATCTTTAATGTTATACAAATCCTTAAACATGGAGCCGGAATACGAAACGGTTCTGTCCAAGTTGTCCGAAAAATACTTTCTGTGCGGCGATTGGTCGAAAGTAATAGAGGTCCACTCAACTATTATTGACAAGCATCCAATCCTCGTCAATTATGATGATTCTGTTAGAGTAGCCACATCATTGTACTACATCGGTTATGGGTTCGAGCACCAGGGAAAACTACTGAAGGCTGTTAGAAGTTTTGATCGCTCAAATGAGATTTCACAAAATTTCACAGGAAACAATGCTGTCAAGTGTTTGAGCCAATTAGGATCAATAAGAACAAACCTTAAAATTGGTCAAGTAAAACAAGCCCAGTCTAATTTCATTCAATTTAAAGCACTGACCGTATGTCATGGTATAGAATATAAGGTAGACAGCCTAATCATTTCCGCGCTTTTATACATTCATCAAGCAAAGTACGATCAGGCTTATTCAAATTTGGAATTTGTTGCTCAAATTTCAAAAGAAGAAGAACTACCATTTGGTCGAGGGCTAAACTTGTTTGACGCTAGGGTTCTTTTGGAGCAAAAAAGACAAGGACACGAAAAAATTTGTTCTCTGTATAAGGATCTCATTACTGATCAACATCAGCAATATCTGAACCATCAATTAAACTACCTAACCAACACTGAAGCTAACTTCAAACTTGAAAAAGAACTAGCAGACAACAAAGTGAAATTTGAAAGAAAAAAACTTCGGATTGAAAGAAAAGAGGTTCAAACGCGCAGAAATTGGACTTTTTTGACCATCGGGATTATTCTTTTGGCATTAACGCTAATTACGTTTCTCTTCAACCGACAAGGCCAACGTTTGAACGATTTGAATGACATTGGCCAATATGAATTGGAAAGAAAACAACGAATTGGAGAGATCTCAAACGTGAGAACGGTTCTTGCACAGTATGGTTTAAGCCTTGGTCGAAACCAACAATGTTTGACATCCGTCAAAACAAAAATTACTGAATTATTGAACAACCCAGATGACCCACAACAATTAGAACCAATAATCGTAATGCTAGACAACCACATACGATTATCGCCACATCCAACAGATATGCCGATGGGCGACATCGACCATTCATTCCAAAAGAAACTAGAAGCGCAGTATCCAACATTAACATCCAAAGATCAAGCTTTGTGCGCGCAAATTCTATCAGGTCTTTCAACAAAGGAAATTGCAGAACGGAAAAGCAAAACAATTGGTAGTGTAGAAAAGAGCAGATACCGGCTCAGAAAAAAACTCGGAATTCCATCCTCTGAAAGTCTAACCAGCTACCTAAAATCAATTTAATCGGAGTTTTAATACTCTTTTGTCGTAACCAAAATTAACCGATTGAAGTCTCAACATTTAATCATACTAAAATCAATTGTTGTTTGGATACTGCTTACAATAAGTAGCCATGAAAAAAAACTGTTGGCAAATGAGCAGAAAAACGATGAGGAAACAAAAACCCAAATAAAAATTGATAGTCTCGAGACGATAATTGAAACCTTCGTTCCAAATTACAACAAACAGGAAGCAAAGTGACGCGAAGCCAAAACATGGTACAATAGAGGTATTGATTTTTTTCATCAGTTACCCAATACTGAGGCATATGAGTGTTACTGCAAATTGAGACTTTCTTACACTTTGTTCTTTTTAAACCAACAAAAACAAGCCATTGCACTGTTGAAAAGTGTAGAGAAAGATAAACTATGTGAAAGCAAAATTTATGACCTGGACAAATTGGTGTTTCAGGCGCTTGCGATGGAACACGGAAGTCAAAAAATTCAGGCCACAAAAAAAATTGAATAAATTGACGATTACATAAAAACCGCCAGTATACCTCCAGAATCTATGGTCGACCTTTACAGGGCCAAATTACATTTTGCTACAAGTCATATCGGCTTTGAGCTCGCTTGTGATGTTTATTCAAAATTTGTTCGTCACACAGATTTAAACAGAAGAAAAAACTAATAGACACCCGACTAGAGTTGGAAACAAAAAAGCAGACTTTCGAAAATGCCAATTGCCAGCCATGGCAACGCGACATAGAACTAGCAAAGTGAAAATCAGATAATTGGACGAGAATCATTGAATTTAAAGGAGGGAGATCAGTTGAGCAATTTGTCTGAAATTATTTCTAATTATTTGGAGGAAAATATTGGCAGACTGACATTACATAATCAGATTGTCCAAAACGATCAAAGTTTTCAAGAAAGATTGAAAGTGAGACACCCGAAACTAACCACAAAAGAACAAGGGCTTTGTGCGCTTGTTCTTACAGGATTGTCTTCAAAAGAAATTGCAAATAGAAAAAACTCAAGTGTAAGCAGTGTGGAAAAAAGCAGATACCGTTTGCGCAAAAAGTTAGGAATATCTCAATCAGACAACCTATTGAACTGTTTGAAAACCATTTGATTTACACTTCTTCCGACGAATTAACTTAGTCTCCGGATTAATTGACTCAGCCATTCCGACAATCTAACGTATTTTTGCAATTATTTTATTCTAGATGACAGGCGAAGCGTGCAATAAAATTTTTGTTCAGTCTATTGAAGACTACCATAAATACGATAACATCAATCAAACGATTGAAAACCCGCACGCAGAGCGTAGTTTCAAGTCGCTTTTGTACCAAAAAAACTGGATCGACACTGTGCAATGGCATCTTGAAGATATTGTTCGCGATCCGAATATTGCCCCAGATGAGGGAATGAAAATCAAACGTAGAATAGACCGATCCAACCAGGAAAGAACAGATTTGGTTGAGCAACTGGATGATGTCTATTTGGCTCAATTTAGAAATGTTGTACCGAAAGATTCGGCCAGGCTAAATACGGAAAGCCCAGCCTGGGTTTTGGATAGAATGAGCATATTATGTCTAAAGATTTACCACATGCACGAGCAAGTGGAAAGGACAGATGTGAATCAAGATCATATGGCTCGATGCAGGGCAAAATTGGAAATCCTGCAGGAACAACAGCAAGACTTAACCAAATCATTTGACGAAATGCTTGAGGACATTGAACAAGGAAGCAAATACATGAAAGTGTATCGCCAAATGAAAATGTACAACGACGACACCCTTAATCCAATTCTCTACGGTAAAGAAAGCTAATGCACTTATTGGTAATTCGCTTTTCAGCAATGGGAGACGTTGCTATTGCTGCTCCGGTCATTAAAGGGTTGTTAGAAACAAATTTGCAATTACGAATTACCCTATTAACCAAACCACTGTATGAACCATTTTTCGAGCCGAATGATCGATTAAATCTTTATCCAGTTGATCTGAAAAACAAGCACAGAGGTTTATTTGGTTTAATGCGACTAGCGAAGGGTCTTGCAGCCTTGAATCTTGATGGAGTCGTGGATATTCACGATGTGTTGCGTTCTAAAACAATTAGAACCATGCTAGTTTTCAAAGGAATTAAGGCATCCGTATTTGAAAAAGGACGCAAAGAAAAACAAAGACTTATTGGCAAAAACAAAGACGGTTTCAAAAAACTTAGGCACTCGTGCGAAAGATATTTGGAAGCGTTTAACAGTTTCGGATTAAATGTCAATTTCAGTCCCACTGATTTCGTGCGGTCCAAGCCCTTTGAACTAAGTGAACAAGTTGCCAAAATGGTTGAGACAAAAACAACCTACAAATGGATTGGAATTGCTCCATTCGCTGCCCATGCAGCCAAGGAATGGGAGAAAATCCCTGAACTTTTGGAGAAATTACAAGCGAAAAATGGTTTGCAGGTGTTTCTTTTTGGAGGAGGTAGTTCAGAACAGCAAAGATTGATTCGCCTAAAAAAGCAATTTCCGAATACCAGCCTATTTCCTTTAAAGCTGAATTTAATTGAAGAATTACAGTTCATGCAGCACCTAGACGTAATGGTTTCGATGGATTCTTCCAATATGCACCTAGCCTCTCTAGTTGGCACTACCGTCGTTTCAATTTGGGGCCCTACACACCCTTTCCTTGGATTTGCCCCATTGAACAACGAACAAGGGATTATTGAAATTTCAAGAAAGATTTTGCCCGAAAGACCTTGCTCGATCTATGGCAAGCTGAACACCGAAAGATCCAGAAGTGTTGCCAAAAAGTCTATGGATTTGATAAGCGTAGAAATGATTACAAAAAAAATAGATTCCACCATAAATAGCTGATTGCGAATTATTTGAAATAAATCGGTTACCCAATTCTCTCCCAATACTTTCAGCCAACAAGGCTATAGGTTTACCAGTAACTGGTAGAATTTACCCTTTTTCGTACCTTGGTCCCCTCAAATCAAATTGTAACCGTATGGCTACTGTTTACTTAGATTTTGAAAAGCCAATAGAAGAGCTTAGAGATCAGATTGTTCAGACGAACAATATTGGAACTAATAGTGAGGTGGATGTTTCTGCAACGACTAAAAAACTTGAAAAGAAGCTTCAAGACACAACAAAAAAAATCTACACCAATTTAACTCCATGGCAGCGCGTTCAGGTGTCGAGGCACCCTGAAAGGCCTTATACTTTGGACTACATAGAGAATTTGTGTGGAAACGACTTCGTGGAATTGCACGGTGACAGAAATGTTGCTGATGATAAGGCCATGGTTGGCGGACTGGGAATGCTGGATGGCAGATCTGTTATGATTATTGGTCAACAAAAGGGCAAAAACACCAAAATGAGAAAACATCGAAATTTTGGAATGCCAAACCCTGAGGGATACCGCAAAGCGTTACGGCTGATGAAAATGGCGGAGAAATTTAATAAACCAATCATAACATTAATTGATACTCCCGGTGCGTATCCTGGCCTTGAAGCTGAAGAGCGGGGACAAGGCGAAGCAATTGCCAGAAACCTGAGAGAAATGATGACCTTGAAGGTACCAGTAATTTGCATCGTAATTGGTGAAGGTGCTTCTGGTGGTGCGCTTGGAATTGGAATTGGAGACAAAGTTTTGATGCTTGAAAACACCTGGTATTCAGTAATCTCTCCAGAGTCTTGTTCTTCTATTCTTTGGAGAAGTTGGGACTACAAACAACAAGCAGCCGACGCACTAAAGCTTACGGCAAATGACATGAAAAAAAATAAGCTTGTCGATGGAATTATTAAGGAACCTCTGGGAGGAGCTCACGCTAACCCTAAGGAAACTTTTTCCTCTGTTAAAGCATCAATTTTGGAGCACCTTGCGGAACTCGACAAACTTAACCCACAAACCAGGATCGAGAACAGAATTGATAAATTCTGTTCTATGGGAGTAGTAAAAAACAAATAGGCTTAAGGCGTAATCAGCAGCTTTACTGTTGATGACGCTCCGTCTTGAGTTGATACTTGCATGTGATACGTTCCTGGAGTCAAATCTTCAATGGAAACACTTTGAACTGATCCGTTCATTTCAAACTGTCGAATTAATTTTCCTAATGGATCTAACAGCTTAATAGTTTTTTTACCTGAGGTCTCGGTATTTAGCCATATTGATTCGGTCACCGGGTTGGGATAAATACGAATTTGGTGTTTATCGTCTTCAGCAATGTCAACCGAAGTAAATATTTGTTTGATTAAGGTATCTGCCCCACAACCATTGTACGCAATCAAAAGAATGTCGTGCATACCTGAGGAAAAGGTAAATTCTATAGTAGAATCAGAACTTGTTCCTAGTGAACCAAACACCCATTTAATAGAATCGGCTAAGCTAGAATTGTTCTGAAATTCAAACAGCCCTGAGCCGAAAGGGTTTTCAATTAAAGAAAAATCCGCATCTGGCAAAGGAGAAATCGATACACTAAAACTATCTGCAGTTGTGCATTCCGTAGACCAGCCAAAATAATTTCTTACCATGTGTACAGTCCATTCCTCTCCACTCCAATATATAAAGCTTGTATCCTTATCTGCCGACAAAGTATCGCCATTCCCCATCGCCCACTGATAAAGGTCTTTGGTTAGGTACATTCTGTGTCCAATGGTTACTGCCGAATCCGAAGGCAAAAAGAATTCTTGCCCTATGCAAGCGGTTGGGGATATGCTAAGCTGAGTAGAGCTATCCATGCGAAACGATATGATAGGATGGAACATCCAGTCTACGTCCCAAACGCTGTGTTCATTTATGGTGTTATACCAGCCACTAAATTCATCAGGTGGACTCGGGTCATATAAATAGTAGGCTAATTTCTCGCCATTTCCATCGTTATTATTGTACGAGTTTGAGCCAATCCAAATTTCAACATCTGGATCGTCCTGGTGCACTACTATAGCATAGGCACTATCTATTGTAAAGGACTTCGCAAACTCTATGCATCGCTTGGTTTGTTCTATTCCATTTCCGTTCACCAGATACGTTTTAAAAATCTGGATCGTGGTATCTGCCAAAATAGGTGAATCCAGGGGAATAGAGTCTGACCCTACTGGGACTACGTAAATTCTGATTGCAGCACTATCCTTGACCGAACTGGAGTGCAGTCCTGCGTAAATGCAAGCTCCGTGTATTGTCACAGGTGTTGGTGCGTCATAGTATTGAGCAAATCGAGTATTGTAGTACGAACCTGCATTTCTTCCCAAAGTCCAGAAAGTAGAGCCTGTAGCCTTGGATAACGGATACAATACGGTATCGGTTCCGCACGTACTTCCTCTATATTGTCGATTGACATTTATTTGACTCTGTTCACCAGCAGATCTAACTCCTCCAGGTTGTGCGTAAATTTGACTGCAACAGACCGCAAGAATCAATAAAAGGCAACTTCTTATCATGGCATTGGGCAATTTTAGAGTGATGTTTGGGTAATGTTTGTTTTGTCAGCTATTACATATTTGAACTAACCTTGAACGCTCTACCACAAGGTAGTTACGACCACGGCCAAAAGTCATCTAGCAAAGCGTATTCCAACACAATAAGTTCTTTTTATACTTTCGGTCGTATCACTTAGTTTCTCATTGCAGGTGATAATTTCCCAACGCAACGAAGTACGTTTTAAGTGAGTGCACTAAAATAGCGGTTGTATCTGGATACTTGCTGGGCTCACCAAGGATAGTTTTGAACCTTGCTTGGTTGATTATTTCTTGACTTCTTCAGCCTGCCATCAAGCTTATAACCTTGGCAACAAAAACGACAGAAACAACATACATAAGCGCTCCACAGAGGTAGCTAATAAAAACTTTTAGCCATCTTAAGAAAATATTGCCACTAAAAAATTGACCTAGAACTCAAATGGAATATACCGCTAAAAGACCCGTTGCAATTCGCGCAAGGTTATTGTTTATTTCTGACCAGCCAAGCAAAATTGCCAAAAAAAGCACCTGAACACCTTGAATATAACAAACCATGGTAATTATTTCGTAAATGTTGAAACCAGACTTTCTAAACAGAACTAGGCAGTATCGTCACGAAAACACATTATCTTTCGAAGAAAATTGTCTTCTCAACATCGACACGATATTTCCGATAGAACATGGAATCTTCTCGAACCTCATTTGCCTGGTCGCAAAGGTAGTTGGGGAGGAATAGCTAAAAACAACCGTAAGTTTACCAATGGGGTCTTCTGGGTTCTTCGCACTGGATCTCCTTGGCGCGATCTTCCTCACAAAGGTGTTTGGGGAGGTTTGCTCGAAGAGTTAATTGATGGGCCAGATTATGAGTGGCTGATGCTAGATGCCAGCCCCTCAGGGGGGGGGGGGGGGGGGG
>JAHDGY010000099.1 GCA_020631555.1 Flavobacteriales bacterium
ATTTAGAACACATCGCCTATATAGCCCGCTATGCGCAGCGCAGAAGAGTGGATCGGCAAGTTTAATGAGAATAAAACCGGAGGCTATAAAAAGAAATAAATCAAATAAAATGGCAGTATTAAAGGAATGCAGGGAAGTTGTTTATTCATTGAATGACGTTCAAAAGACAGTGTTTACGTCGATCCATGCCCGGCTCGGTCAGATTCAAGATGCAGTAAGCAGTATCCACAAAAAAGCATTTGTAGTTAGTGTTAGAACTACAGTTGTGCGCAAATCAACATTTATAAATCATGAACTTAAAATTACTCAACCATGGGAAAGTACAAAGCGTATTTCGCAATAGAAGCCAAATTGCATAAACGAGGGCATCCGGTGGACCGTGCTATGTTGGTCGAACTTTTCACCGATGGAGAGCACGAAAGTTTGTCAAAGCTGGACAGTGATAGGTACAAGGCATTTATTGAATGGCTTAACAACAACTTTAAAGAACAGCTAGGCGACCCAGCGCTGGAAAAAATGCAGCGCAAAGCCCTTCATTACTTAAAACACGAAATGAAGTGGACTAAAGAAATGATCGATGCTTGGTGTATTAAATACAGTCCATTTCACAAGGTATTTGACAAACACACTACTACAGAGATCAACAAACTACTAGCCATTATTGAAAACAAGGTATATCCAAATTATATGAAAAAACTGTTGAATGATTGAGGTTAATAAATACAGATCACCTGGAATAACGTCGTATATCGAACTTTCTTACCATAAAGGAGTGTTGTACGAAATTCAAATTTTAAAAGCAGACATAATTGATTGGGAAGGGTTGCGGCATTTTGTCGCGTTCTACGAAGAGGATCTCGACAAAACTTATTTCTCGTTGATTACCCCTATAACAACCCCTTTAAAGGTGTGCCGATGAAAAAATACATTTTGGACATTAACAGTAAGGGCGCCAACGCTCAGTTTGTAGTGACGTACAAATCCGGTCGTTTTCTTCGGTTAGAACTTAAGCGCGGCAAATTGAGTTCAGAAAAGCAATGGAACCGATTGCTGACATTGGTTCCAGAATTTCAAAAGGATCTCACACTGGTTATCGAACAATTCGGCCCTAAGGGAATAGCTTATACCCCTGCCGAGAGTCAGAGTAAACAAAGTTTATTCGATCGCTTCAATGCCATCTTTATGGAGTTTTACCAATACAAAAACGGTTTATCCTATAACTACACCGGAATAGATGGCAGGGCAACTAAATCTATTATAGCGGCACTGCAAAAAATATGTGCCGACGATGCGGAATGTATTGCCACTTGGCAAACCGTGTTTTCCAATTGGGATGCTTTGGAGCCTTTTATCGCTAAGCAAATGGCCCTTCGTCAGATCAACAGTAATTTGAATACGATACTAAGACAAATAAAAAATGGACCTGATCAATCAAAAAGACAAGCAGAGATCTTCGCCGATGAACTTAGAAAGAACCTATAATACTCCGGCAACTAGAGGGGGTCAAACGAGCAAGCCAACCATTATGAAAATGGTAATTGCGGGTGCATCTAATGTGGATATGATTCGTCAATTCGGAAAAATCAGCATCCATCAAATAGTGTCCTCAAAATTCCCTAAGATTGGCGAGCTTCGACGGGTGCAGGGCTTGAAAAAAACAGAATCAGCAATTGGAATACTATTGTCACAGCTTTCTAGGAGTTTTGATAATGCCCTATCCAGAGACGATATAATGGAATTGTGTGCAGAGATTACCAGTAGCCATCTACTGTCACTAACTTTAGAAGACATTTTCTTCGTTTGCAGAAACATTAAAAGGACGAACCAGTTTGGTAAATTAAATCTGAACAAGGTATTAAGCGCGTTAGACAAGCATTTGAACGAACGATGCATGGTTGCTGGTGAATTGAGTCGCAAACTTCACGAGAAAGCTAATGCTGATGCATCCGCTCAAAGCCCCGCACTGCTACCGATGCAACAACACCGCAAGAATGTTGAAGACATGAAAGAAACGCGTATCAATGTCGCAAAAGCACTAAAAGCAAAACGCGCCTAAAAAAATAAACCATAAAATATTCACGTAATACATTTCGCCGTACACTAGCGGTATAGAATCTAAATCTTCAAAAATGGCTAGAGATTACAGACTACTTGAACTTAGGGCGAAGCGCATTCATACTTACTACAACAAGTATCGACAAGAAAAAATTAACGGGCAGCCGAAGTATACCTATGAAGCGATATTGGAAAAAATATCCGAAAAAGTTTTTGTTGCTCCTAGAACCGTTAATAATATACTAAACAATTGGGCGAAGTAACTTCGCTGAGCAAAAGCATTACATAGATCGATTATGTAATATCATATATTAGGATTTAAAATGATAGACCCTTCCAAGCAATTGGTGGGGTTTTTTGTTACTAAGTAATCGCCCAATCGTCCTCACCCCATCACCCAATCGCCCAATTGCTTGACTTGGCCGCAATAATTTTGTAAATTGGGTTGTTACCCTTAGAGTTTTATTGATAGAGCAGAACATGTCTGCAACTGGATTTCCAGTATCTAACCCCCTAAATTAACCTTAGGCAACGATTTGAATTGCTTAGGGTTTTTCATGTTTTATTATCTACCAGTTGCCGGTCTATCTGCTTTTAAGATGGGGAAATCAGATGGTGGAAATTGCAGAAATCGGGTGGAAAATGCAAGTCGTTGGCTTGAGTTTTACAGCTCTTGCAATAGGTTATGTCGGGTGGTTGGTTTATAGGTTCCGAATAGGTGAGTTCGATGAAATAGACCGCCCTGCGATGATCCTTGCGCTTGTTCTGATTGTGTTTAATCTGTTCCATTTATACAATCCGGTAAAGTTTCATTATTGCGCTTCGTATTCAAATCTGGTCGTGCTAGGTATCGGAGTTGCCCTTTTTGCGCAATTTTTCAGGTATAATATTCTGGGGCTTGGACTTTTTCCGGCGAGCCATGACCATTACTTAAATGTGTTTGTTTGCTTAGTGCTTATGGTGGTTGTAGCAATGGTTATCAACCGCCATTTGTTTAGTCTAGCTGACTGCTTGTATCTTCTTTTGGCTGCTCAATTAATGCTTGGTACTTGGCAGATTTTTACCATTAAGAACATTCCAAAAGAGGACCGCCGTTCCACCCTACTTTCAGCGGACATAGAGTGGATAATGGTGGGAGCGATTTCGACCTTTTGCGTTTATCCGGGCATGATGCTGGTAAAAGCTCCAATGATCCTAATTCTTGCCATGGTGAACGCTAGTGCGGCGGTATTTGTTTCGGTCATTAGTTTTAAAAAAGCTCATCCAAGTGTAGAAGATACACCAGAGAACAATCCACTAAGGAAGCGTAAGCAGCTTGAAATACTAAAGGAATGCGATTTGACCGATAGACAAATTACTTTGGCTCTACTACTACTGGATAGCGAGCTTGGTTACGATCAAATTGCGAAGGACTTAAATGTTAAAAGGGAGGTTATTTATGTCCGGTCGCACCGGATTTACATAAAATTTGCCGTGGAGAATCGCGATGCTTTCATTGATTTGTTTCGTGATTTTGAAGAGGATTTTGGCATGGGCAAGTTTGATCTTTGATTTTACAGACTTAGGCGTCCAGAAGCTCATCTTACGTTTATTTTGAAGTTTTTATGTCTTTACATTTTTTCACTTTAAGAACTGGCTTGTAGTATATCCTTTGCGTACTAAGGGTTTGAATAGGTTTAGACACTCGTTTACAGCTAGGAGTGCGAAATAATAAACCTTCAAAACGTAAGATGGTTTTTTAGGAAGCAACCTATTTGTATAAGTACTGACTATATGCTAGTGAGAAATTGTACCATATGATTTTGGAAGTGCATAATAAATAGCTTGATCTTGTGTGAAATGTGTAGGGGCTGTCCAAAAAAGTTAAACCGGATTAGCTCCGTACAAAAAGAAGAGAACGGACGGTTTTAAAAATCCCACGGTTTATAAGACGTTTTTACCGCTAACGTGCTCAGAGTTTTATTTAATCACTTAAACTATATTCCAAATGACCAGTTTAACAGAAAAATTAGAAATGTACTTAGAGAAAAATGAGCTTAGAAATGAATTGAATAAGATGACATACTTGTATTCCTCCCTTGCCCTGCAAAGTGAAGAAATTTCTTTGCAACAACGCGTAGAAGTAAGTAAGCATTTACAGATTATTCTAGTTATCAGTGAGCTTTGCGATGATCTTGATCACCTCAAAGTCAGCTAATCTTTTTTAACCTTATACTCTTTAACGTGCATTAATTCGTATTGGGAACTGTTTTTCACATTTCCTGAGCGATCAATTAATGTGGCGTTATAGGTCACTCTGTACAGTAGGATCCCGTCCGTAGTATCTATAGGAGTAAATGAATGTCTACGCATGCCGGTGAAAGTATCTCCACCGGATGCGTGAAGACAGGTGTTTAACTTTTCCAATATCTCGAAAAATTCCAGTGCGCTTTGTTGGTTTACCGCTCCGTGGTAAGTATCGGCGAGTGTTTCGTAAGCCAAGTACAGATCGATGGAAGTATCGATATTTTGATTATGTCCGGGCAGGTCATTCATTTGATTGGCACGGAAAGACAGAAAGACCGCTGGAAATGGAAAACCGTATTCGTTCTCCAAGAAATTTATTTGGTTCCGCCATAAGTCAATCCATTTTATCTGTGGTACGTTGTGATTAATTCGGCTTGCTAATTCCTTATACGTATCGGCTAGTACTTTCATTACTTTAAGTTTTGCTCTACTCGTTTGATCTGGGTTAATACTTTGTGTTCGATTTGATTGTTAAGTGTTGCACTTTCACCCATGAATTGCCGTCGTGGCACGCGAAAGGAAATGGAGGTCTTTTTAGTTAGGGCCATTGCTTTCCACATTTCATTATTTGTTTTGTAGAACATGGCCCAAAAGAACTTGCGACTTTTCTTGGTTATTGCTATGGTAACTTCGCCTCCTTCGTTGTGCATTTTGGCGTACGGTACGATGCTTCCATCCACAGAAACTTCTACATATTTTTTGGATACTGCGTACTGAATACTTCGCTTTAGAGTGCCGGATCCAATTAATATTCCGTTGCTTTTTTGTCCAAAGGAATTCGCCTTATCGCCGGTGGGCTTCCATGGAATTAATATGTTATTGGTAAACCCTTGATTATCGAAACTAGCTTTAAAAAACGCCTCTGCTTCAGCGCCTATCTCTTCGGGGAGCTTCTTCATTAGCGTACTTACATCGCGCCTAACCTTATACAGAGACTTAGCCAGATTCGCCAAATCACCCAAATTGTCCGAATCACCCAAATTACTCATGGCTGGAAGTATAGGTTAGAATCCCTTGTCGTGCATTATCAACACCGTGTTTAGTGGAATGCCATTTTTCAAGAGATAGCCAAGATTTAGCACTATCCAAACGAACGGTTGCAACCATCGCGCTATCCTTAAACAGTTTTACGTAGCGGTAAGCGAGCGAAGTATCAAAGCTTAAAAATATTTCGTCGGGTTGGTTTAACAGGTTTTCCAATTGCTGGTGATTAAACGCTGTTTTATCACCGTTTAAATGCTGTTTAAACACTGTTTTAGTTAAAGTGATTGGTTGCTTGTGCGTATCGGTCAGCTGGATGCTTTGTTTATCGCCAAGTTGATTCTTATTTGCTTTGTCCTCAAACCATTCTACTAATTGTTTTTCGTTTTGTGGTTTTGGCTGGAAGGTCGGAAGCTTGGATTTATTCATTTTAGCAAAGGGCTTTAATCCTTGATCGGATAGGGTGAGTTTACCCGCATTTTTCGCGCTTGAATAAAATTGTTTGTGGTCAAATACCATTTTAAGATCTGCCCGGTTCACATTAAAATTCCCCTTTTCCATGATCTCCCATTCGCTTTTATTAGCGGTGGTCCAACTGTTTTTGAGTAGTTCAACTGCGCCAGAATCCGTTAACAGCTCTTGGCCTTTGGGTACTTTGGCACTTTCTACCATTTCACACCGACAGCCCCAGCCATTGGGTGGATAGATCGCGCCAACATCATCTTTTTTAAATACCTTATTCTGTAGTGCTTCATGGGCGCTGCGCACCCGGTTATCTGCGGCAGTTTTATAAATCAAATATGGTAGAGTCTCTTTGTTTTTCATTTGCCGGTAATAGCGGGAAGCATTTTGGGCGGTGCTCTTGGCTAGGTTATATTCCGCTTTTAGGTTGTGTATATTATAGGTCTGCAATATGGGTTTTGCTTTTTTGGCAAACTCTTCAAATTGGGGAATTTGTTCACCAGCAAGCAGCTGGTTAAGCTGCTGAACTTGTGCGATGCTCTTGGCAGCAGCAAAGTGAATAACATTAGCGCGTAGGAATGCCCGTGCTATATGATCGGGCTTGTCGTAATTCACGCCCGTTAAATCTCCCATGCCTTCATCTAGGCCGCTAAGCAAGGTGTCGGTTACAAATTTGGTGTAATGCTTACTGCCGTTTTTTGCCTTATTATAGTACACATCTTTTAATAGTTGATCGTGCATTTGCTGTACATTGTTGTCCTGAGACATTTCAATAATTGGCGCACAGCAATGATCCGACTCCCATTTAGCTACTACCTTAAAATCATTATCGGCCTTTGGATTTGGACTATCGTTGGACGGTGTTTTTTTTGTCCTGGTACTTTCTTGTGGTTTTGCTTCGCCGCCTTCTTTTAAGTCCTTTTTCGATTGAGGTGTTGGCGTATTATCACCATTAGGATCCTTAGCACTTTCCAAAAAAGGGATTCCTGTTTTCTCCGTAATATATTTTGGATCCACCACGTATTTGGTGTTGAGTTTTACAATGGTGTCAACCAATTCTTTTAGTCCTAGTTCTTCGGAATTGTCCCAATCGAAAGTGTGATTTTCAAAGTTGCCAACACCAAGTAGGGTTAGTCTTGGCAGTAGCTGTGTATTAACAATGTTCTTTACAAAGGTTTTATCCGATAAGTGTCTGCCTTCTGCTACTTGGCGGTGTACCTCGGCTTGTGATCTGCTACTGCCATCGTCGGTGGTCATGGTTTGGCCCAAAATGAGTTTACTCATTTCCTTATTAGTGCGCTCAATTAATGTATCGAATAGCTTTTCTGCTGAAGTACTCGGAGTGTCTACCGTGTTTAGTTCTTCTCCTTTACTAAAGATGCCCCAGCCAGCACTCCCCATGTTTTGCATGATCTTGGCAAGCATTTTTTCGCGGGTTGGGTTGGGTGTATCCATAGTTACCGATAAAAACGGAACGCCAAACTTTTCTACGTACTGCGTCCACGATCCTAACGCATATTTTTTAGCCATTGCCATTGGAGCGGCTTTGTAGAGTAGACCAAATTGCTCAGTGTCTCCAATTTGAATAACCGTATTTACATACGGTGGCTTGGAATAGGCAATCCCATTTTCGTCCGAAGCTTCGCGCAGCACTTCTTCCTTGTCAAAGCGGCAATTTCTTCTAGGAATCAAAACCGTTTGAGCGATTTGGGCAATTTGTTGGGTGATTGGACGATGTTGGGTACCCAATCGCTTGTTTTTTACATTACTGGATTCGACCATTAACTCCACCAGTGTTGGACCCCAAAACCGGCTAGACATGGTATGTGCCAAGAACTGTTCAAACCATGGTCCTTGTAGAAGTTTAATGAGATCCGTATTGTGCTTGCCATCGCTATCCACCACTTTAAATGGTGAGCCGAGCACATGCAAAGCTCTTGATTCAACAATACTGGAAAGGTGGTTGTCAACCAATATGTTGTCGTAAACATCGTATAGCAATGTTCTATTTGGATTTTCGGGTGCTTGCGCGGCTTGTAATGCACGTTTCCAAGAGGCCAAATCTTGATTGGAGGTGGTTTGACGCGATGGTACGATACGGGAATACAAATCTTTCGCTCCGCGTGAGGCAGCGGCAACCATAATCTGTGCATCGCTCAAGCCGCCGATAAAGTAGTTAGCAATTTTGTTCTTTAGGTTCATATCAATAATAGTGTTCTCGTTTAGTATTGCTGCCCCACCGTATTTTGGTTAGGCTTGCCGTTGGGTGATTTGGGTGATTTGGGTGATTTGGGGATTGTCCGTTGGTGTGGTTGGGGGCAGTCAGTTCCGGTAAGTCTGGATGGATCTTACCGGCTTGAATGTCTGTTAACCATTGAATGACTTCGTTGTACCTTGTCCGGCGTAATTCGGGAATTTTTCTTGGGTTGATCCTACTATGCAAATCGTAGAGCATCACATCAATGACATACATTAATAGTAGTTCGTCCCGGTCGGTTCCTTTGGCTGCAAAAACCTTTTGCGTATTGTAGCGTGTATTAAGGTAGTTGCTGATCTTTTGAATTGCCGCCGATTCTGCCTTGCCTAATAATTGGGTGTCGCTGCCAATAAGGTGTTGCAGCATGTCGGCACGAATCAGTACATCTATGTCTTGCGTTGTTACAAATTTCATCTTTTCAATTTTTGTTCAATCTTCTCTTTTACTTTATCCTCTTGAATTCACTTTCCTTTTAGCCACTGGTGTAAATCACTACCATAATGGCCGGGCCGTATTTCTTTGTCCAAGCACTGGGGTGAATGCGGTTGTTTGGATGTATCGGCTGAGTCTTTGGATGGCTTGCTGGTCGCCATCCGGCGCATCGTCATTGCCTTTATAATTGGGTTCAATACCCAAGAGCTGCGCAATGCCAACTTGCGTGTCGTTGTGTCCTTTTTTTGCTTGGTTGTAATAGATTCGTCCATTTTGGTAATAAGGGTGAAG